>JAZFPW010000179.1:0-2575 GCA_036444815.1 Gammaproteobacteria bacterium | reverse complement strand
GTTGCATTCACTGCACGCGCTGTGTCCGCTTTGGTCAGGAGATCGCCGGCCTGCAGGAGCTAGGCACGATGGGCCGTAGCGAACAGATGGAAATCGGCACCTACATCGAACTCAGCGTCGATCACGAACTTTCGGGCAATATTATCGACCTGTGCCCGGTGGGCGCACTCAACAACAAACCCTACCGTTTCGGTGCCCGCGCGTGGGAGATGTCGGCGATACCCCTGGTGTCGCCACACGATTGCGTCGGTTCCAACCTGTACGGGCACGTACTACGCGGAACGCTCAAGCGCGTCGTCCCTCAGGACAACGAGGCGATCAACGAGACCTGGATCTCGGACCGGGATCGTTTCAGTTACGAAGGCGTCTATGCGGCGGATCGGCTGACATCGCCGTCACTAAAAAAAGATGAAGAGTGGTTCGACGTCTCATGGGCCGAGGCGCTGGCCGCGACACGGGAGACGTTGCGCAACGGCCTGGGCGATGAAGGAGACGCGCTAGGCGTCCTCGTATCACCCAATGCGACTCTCGAGGAGATGTATCTCCTGAACCGGTTGACGCGGCATCTCGGTTGCCAGAACCTGGATTACCGGCTGCGGATGCGCGATTTCAGCGACCAGGCGTCGGATCCGCTGTGGCTCTCGCTCGGCACCTCCATCGCTGCGCTCGACAATCAGGACGGCGTCCTCGTCATCGGTTCCAACCTGCGTATGGAAGTGCCGATCATCGCCCACCGGATCCGTAAGGCAGCCGTGAACGGGGCGGCCGTGGGGTTTGTAAACCCGGAACCCTACGAGATTCACTTCCCGCGCGCGGCCTATGTCGAAACGCCGTTGGAGCGTTTCGTGGAGTCGCTCGCGGGCGTAGTCGTTGCCGCCGCGGCGCTCAAGGGCGGCGATTTGCCTGCGCCACTGGCTACGGCGCTGAAAGATGTAGAGATCCAAGACACACACCACGAGGCAGCGGGTGTCCTGTTGAATAAGGAACGCGCGCTGATCTTGTTAGGCCAGCTGGCGATGCGTCATCCGCGCTATGCGGATCTCCGCCGCCTGGCTGCCGCGTTGGCCGGCCTGACCGGAGCACGCCTGGGCTATCTACCGGAGGGTGCGAATGCGGCCGGAGCGGCATTGGCCGGGTTGCTGCCGCACCGCGGGCCGGGCGGCCGGGCACTGGACTCGGTCGGGCTCGATGCCCACGGCATGCTGGCCTCGCCCCGCAGTATCTATGTGCTGTTTGGCTTGGAGCCCGACCACGATCTTGCGGACGGTGCGCTGGCGGAACAGGCGCTGAAAGCGGCGGATACGGTGATCTGCTTTACGCCGTTTGTAACGGACAGAATGCTTGAATGTGCGGACGTGTTGCTACCCATCGGCACCTTCGCCGAGACAGCGGGGACTTTCGTCAACATTGAGGGTTGCTGGCAGAGTTTCGGTGCTGCGGCAAGTCTCGTTGGCGACGCGCGGGCGGGATGGCGAGTTCTACGTGTACTCGGTAACGAACTCGATCTACCGGACTGCGAGTACCAAAGCGCGGAAGAGATCAGCGAGGCTCTGGCGAGCGAAATCGGTCAGGTTGAGGCGAATAACGATTATCAGGGCGTAGCGGCCGTGAACCTCCAGCCGGCCACCGTGGATGCGCTGGCGTTGGACGTGCCGATTTATGCCGTCGATGCGGTCGTCCGACGCGGTACGGCATTGCAGAAGACTCGCGTCGCGGATCAGACTCGCGGCGCGTAGACGGCGAGCCGAGAGACATGAACAGCGTACTCGCCTACCTCGATAGTATGTTGCTGCCGATCGGACTACCCGAGGTCGTTCACTACGTCGTCCTGACGAGCATAAAGATCGGCGTCGTGATCGTGCCGCTCCTGATAGCGGTCGCCTATTTCACTTATGCCGAGCGCAAAGTTATCGGTTACATCCAGAACCGGCTCGGCCCGAATCGTGTGGGCTGGTACGGCCTACTGCAACCCTTCGCCGATACGTTCAAGATGTTGCTGAAGGAAATTATCCTACCGAGCAACGCCAACCCATTCCTCTTTTACCTCGCGCCATTACTCTCGCTACTCGTTGCGTTTGCCGTGTGGGCGGTCGTGCCCTTCAGCGAAGACTTCGTAGTCGCGGATATCGATGCAGGGGTGTTGTATGTCCTGGCGCTCACGTCGATGGGGGTCTACGGCGTCATCATTGCCGGTTGGGCCTCTAACTCAAAATACGCTTTTCTGGGTGCGATGCGATCGGCTGCGCAGATCGTCGCTTATGAAATCGCGATGGGGTTCGCATTGGTTGGGGTCCTGATGGCGGCAGGCAGTTTGAATCTCGGCGCCATCGTCGTTGCTCAAGAGGGCGCGAACATGCTGAGCTGGTTCGTCTGGCCGCTGTTCCCGTTATTTCTGGTCTTCTTCATCTCCGGCCTGGCGGAGACGAATCGCTCGCCCTTCGATGTCGCTGAAGGCGAGTCCGAAATCGTAGCGGGCTTCCACGTCGAGTATTCGGGCATCGCGTTCGGGCTGTTCTTCCTGGCGGAGTATGCCAACATGATCTTGATCACCGCATTGACGGCGATCTTCTTCTTC
>JAZFPW010000178.1:0-2066 GCA_036444815.1 Gammaproteobacteria bacterium | reverse complement strand
CACTTTTGCGAGGAATCCTGTAGCGCCTGTCAGAAGGTAAGCCCGCCCCGTTTTTATTCCCTGATGCCTCCGCATCCCTGTTTCCCCATTGCTCAGGCCTGTAATCGTAGCGCCGGATCGGCGTCTAGCTTTTGATTTCCTGCTCCGAAGATATTTGTGGGATCGATGGCTCGCTTGACTTCGGCGCTCCACTCGAGTGCGGTCGCTGACATGATCCGCGGCAGGAAGCTCCGACGGAGCTTGCCGATTCCGTGATGGTGCGAGAGCGACCCGCCCGAACGCAGGATCTCATCCCTGGCAACCCTCTCGAGCTCCGTGAAGACCTGACTCGGGCGCTCCACACCCTTGTGACAGAAAGCGAAATAGAAATAGACGCAAACGCCAGTTTGGTAGACCTGCGTCACCCGGGCACTGACGAAGGGCTTACCCGGTAGCGCGCGCGTCGCGTACTCTTTCTCGAGCCTTTTTTTGACATTCTCGCAGAGCGTGAGCGTTCGGCTCCAGGGCACCGACGTTTCCAACGACTCGCCGAGGATGTAGTGCCTCATCACGAAATCTCGGATGTACGCGATACCGAAGGTCAGTTGATAGCCTCGCCGGCCGTTCTCGGCGCCAGCCCGCATTCCGCCGTAGCGGCGCGCGATCCGGCGAACCGCGGCCTCCTGCCCGTCGACCTCGCCGCGGCCTCCCTCGTAAACCAGCGTGCACGCCACCATCTGCGCGGGGTCAAATCCGCGCAGCTTGGTGACGAAGAGCTTCTCCGCCCTTCGCTTGAGTGCCTGCAGACCCTCTGCTTTCGGCTTGAGGGTCTGGCTCAGCTGAAACTGAAGATTGTCCACCAAGCGTACGCTGGCCGGGGGGGTGGCCTGGCGCGTGAGGTCGTACATGAACGAGACGCCCTGCTCGAAACTTGGGAAGAGCAGGGAGTCGTAGCGCTGCACTTCGGGTAGCGGAAAGATCTTGACCACCGCGTGGGTGATGATTCCGAGGTTTCCCTCCGAGCCGAACACAAAGCGCATGGCATCGAGACCGATCGACTCCCGCGGCGCCACGGCCGAGCGCGACAGCTCACCTCGCGCCGTGACCACGTGCACGTCGAGCACGAGATCTTCGATGTTGCCGTAGCGGTTTTTCTTCATGCCGCTGGCATATGTCGCGATCCACCCGCCCAGAGTCGAAAACTCGATGCTGTCGGGCTCGTGCCCCAGGGTGAATCCGTGTTGAGCGAGTTGCTCTTCGATGTGGCGCCCTACGGCTCCTGCCTGTATGCAGGCCATGAGATTAGTCGGGTCGATCCAGAGGATCTTGTTCAGCCGACTCAGGTCCATTGAGACGATCATCCGTTTTTCGTCCGTCGGGCAGCGCAGCGCGTCGGTAACGTTGGTCCCGCCACCGTAAGGAACCAAGCACACGTCGTGGCTAACTGCCGCCGCAACTAGCGCCGCGACTTGTGACTCTTCGCTCGGGTACATCACCAAGTCGGGCACCCGGTCAAGCGTCTCGTACTTTATGCTGTACATCTCCTCCAGCGCGTGCCCGTGGCCGTGACGCAGGCGGATTTCGGTGTCGGTGGAGAGGGCCCCCTGGGGCAGGATACTGCGTGCCTCTTTCAGAAAGGCGTGGTTCTCGCGCGGTGACGGCACCTCCGGGGGGTAGGCCGAGTCGTGTGTGTCCTCGACGTCTAAGTCGACGTCGAGAATGCTACGTATCCAAGGTAACAGGTCGGGGAGTTCGGCCCCGCTCAGCTCATAGCGCGATCCGGTAAGCACGACCTGACCGTTCGGACGGGCGGTGAAGCCCGAGTCTCGAAAGCCCCATTCATCCAGACTCTCTTCATCCCCGTCGTGGTAGGGCGGATCGCCCGGGATGATGTGATCGTGAACATCGTCCGAAGCGAGTGAGGAGCTATCCGGCAGCGCGACCCGTCCCGGCCCAATATTGCGTTGCGTTCGAGTTTTCACTGAGTTGCCCCCTAGTGTTCTGCTCGCTTCGGCAGCTCGGCGGTCGTGGGGCCCTCCGTGGCGATGTTAAAAGCGTCGCGGAGGAAGCGAGGACCCGTGGCTTTC
>JAZFPW010000177.1:0-10884 GCA_036444815.1 Gammaproteobacteria bacterium | reverse complement strand
TCGCCGACATTCTCGGCGGCACCGACTTCGCAGACGTTGGATTCCCGGCATGGCAGGCGCTCGGGCCGGAACGCCTGGATGTCATGAACGAGCGCGGAATCGATTATCAGGCCCTCTCCATCAACCGTTATTGGTGGTATGCGGCGGACGAAGATCTAGCGCGCCGTATCGTAAGCGTGCACGACGAAGCACTGGGTGCCTGGGTGGAAAACCATCCCGACCGGTTCGTGGCGCTGTCGTCCGTCGCGCTGCAACATCCGGAGCTCGCGGCCGCGCAATTGGAGTACGCGGTGAACGAACTCGGGCATCGCGGCGCGTCGATCGGCGGTCACGTCCTCGGCGAGCATGTCTCCGACCCACGGTTTGACCCGTTTTGGGCCAAGGCTCAGGAGCTTGGCACGCCTATCTTCATGCATCCTAACGGCGCGCGGAACGCCATTCGCGAGGATGGTCTTTCCGGACGCGGCGATCTTGGCAACATCATCGGCAATCCGCTAGAGACCACGATCTTCCTCTCGCACCTGATCTACGAGGGCGTCCTGGACCGATTCCCGGGCCTCAGAGTCGTAGCGGCGCATGGCGGCGGCTACATGCCATCCTACCTCGGACGCTCGGAGGTCGCCTGTCAGGTACGCACAAACGCGGACTGCGCGAGCGAGAAAAACCCAAGTGACTATCTGCGAGAGCAGATACTCGTCGACACGATTGTGTTCGACGAGGAGGGCCTGCGGCATCTGGTTGCCGAGATGGGTGCGAGTCAGATCGTCTACGGTACGGACGTGCCGTTCAACTGGCCCGACACGCTAGACGTGGTTTTGAACTCGCCGTCACTAAGCGACGCGGACAAGGCAGCCATCGTCGGCGGCAACTTGAGCCGCTTGCTAAAGATCGGCTAGAGACGCCGGCAACCAACACGGCCATCTTTCGTCGTGCCCGATGCCGCTCGCGCGCGGCGTCTACTGCAGCGTGTCGAATACGACTCGCCCACCGACCATCGTCAGTAGCGGCTCAATATTGATGATGTCATCTGCCGGGATCGTCATGTAATCCCGATCGAGGACGACCAGATCGGCGAGTTTGCCGCTCTCCAGGGAGCCAATATCGTCTTCCTTGAACATCAGATAGGCATTCGAGCGCGTATGCGCGATCAGCGCCTCCTCGCGGGTAACCGGCTCCTCGATCACCTGGCTACCGTTCAGCGACTTCCCGCTGACGGCCCAGCCGAGCGTGATGAACGGTTGATAGTGAGCGACGATCGTCGAATCGGTTCCAAGTCCCCAGACGATCCCGCTGTCTTGAATTTGCCTGAGCGGCGGCTGCCGTTCCGGCGGAAGGTACATGGCGACGCTATGGATGGCGATAGTCAGCCCCAGATCCTTCGCCCGCCGAATGCTCTCGGGCTCGATCGTGAAGACATGGGCCAGACTCCAGCGTAGCGGAGCGAGTGGAATGGTCTCGTTCAGCTCCGCAAACGGGCCGAGTAGATCCCGTACCGTGACATCGGCCATCGTATGCTCGTGAATATGAAACCCGCCTTCGGCCGCTGCCGTGGCAATCCGCATAAATCCCGAGACGATCTCTTCGGAGTAGGGCTCGGTCCGTCCCGGGTTATCGAAAAACGGTAAGTAGACATGCTCGCCCAAGCCGAGTAGCCCGTAATAATCGTTGGTGCTGTTGGCCGTGCTTTGCCGGACGAGCTCGACTGCCGCGTCCGCGCCCTCCAGATCATAGGCTTGATACTTCAGCGTATGCCAGACTCTCAGCGGCAGTGGCTCACGGTCGTTCATCTCCTGGACCAACGTGATATCGCCCTCCGGTGGACGACCGACATCGTACACGCTCGTGAGGCCTGCCCGATTTAGCTCGTGGATAAAGTCGAACATGTTCTGCTCGAGCTGCGCGGCGGATACCGTCGGCATCTGTTCGTTGAGCAGGCCGTACGGCGGCTGCCCGGAGATCATCGGCGGCCCTCGGTGCTGCGCTCCGTCTTCCGGGGACACGCCCACCGCTTCCAAGGCCAGCGTGTTCGCATAAACCGTTCCGTAGGTCACCTGTAAAAACAGCGGATTATTCGGCGCAACTTCATCCAGCTCCTCCAGCGTGAAGCCTCCTGGCTGGTCGGCAAATTGATTCTCTCGCCAACCGCCCTGCACCATGAGCCATGCGCCCGGTTCCATAGCGGCGGCTTTCGCCGCCATAACGGCCAGCGCCTCTTGCCGCACGTTGATTCCATCGATTCGCGCCTGCAGGTTCCAGCGTTGCACCGCGCGAATAAAATGCATGTGATTGTCGATCAGGCCCGGTATTACGGTGCGTCCTTCCAAATCCAGTACTTCAGTCGAGTCGCCTACATACGCAGACAACAAGTCATCACTACCGACCGCCACGATTCGATCACCCTGGATCGCCAGCGCCTGCGCAACAGAAAAGTCCTGGTCCACCGTCAGGATCTTGCCGTTCATCAGTACCCGATCAGCCGGCGCTGGACCACTGGGTTGACAGCCTTCGATCGACCCGAGCGTGAAGCCAAAGACCACGAACAAACCGATAGTCGCGAAAGGGTTTCTCATTGTTGTTCTCCGAGCTTGATTCGTCGTATCGGGCACGAAAGTAGCACCAACTACCGGAGCAGCGCCAGTGGAATGCCGCCGAACGCGAGCGTGCCTAGCCGTTGGGAAAATGCCATGATGAGCGGTCATGGCAGACCCGTCAGTAATCGATCGCCCGAAATCCCGCTCAGCACGACCCCTAGTCGCCCTGGTCCCATTCATCCGGCCCTATCTCGGCACGCTCACGTTAGCCCTGATTGCGCTCGTCACGGCGGCCGCAGCGTTGCTCGCATTTCCGGTCGCCGTGCGCCACCTGATCGACGCGGGCTTAGCGGCTGACGATGCCGCCACTATCGACGACTACTTCCTGTGGATGTTCGGCGCAGCACTCGTGTTCGGCCTGTTCGCGGCGTTGCGTTTCTATCTCGTCATGTGGCTGGGCGAGCGTGTGGTCGCGGATATCCGTGAGGCCGTATACCGCCACGTGATTCGTATGGACCCGGCCTTCTTCGAGATAACCCAGACTGGCGAAGTGCTGTCCCGCCTGACGACGGATACTACGCTGGTCCAATCGATCGCCGGCGTCGGCCTCTCCATCACGCTGCGCTCTGCATTGACTCTGGCCGGCGGCCTGATCATGCTCGCCGTCACGAGTCCGGCGCTGACCGGGTTCATTCTCGTGCTGGTTCCCCTCGTCATCGTCCCGATAATCCTGATAGGACGACGGGTCCGCAGCCTGTCGCGCGAGACACAGGATCGCGTTGCTGACTCGAGTGGCCTCGCGGGTGAAACGCTGAATGCGATCCAGACGGTGCAGGCCTTCACGCTGGAGTCGCTGCAGAGCAAGCGCTTTGCCGCTGCCGTGGATCAAACATTCGACACCGCGGTCCGGCGAATTCGCATCCGCGCCCTACTGACCGCGATAGCGATCCTCACGATCTTCGGCGCAATTACGCTGGTCCTCTGGATCGGGGCGCAGGCGGTGCTCGCGAATGAAATGAGCGCCGGCGAGCTGAGCCAGTTCGTAATCTACGCGGTCTTTGTCGCGAGTTCCGCCGCATCGCTCAGTGAGATGTGGGGTGAGGTACAGCGCGCGGCGGGCGCCACGGAGCGCCTGATGGAACTCCTGGCCGCGGAGCCGAATATCGTCCCGCCGAAGAATCCCCTGCCCTTTCCGGAGACGGGTAATGGCCGCATTGCTTTCGAGTCCGTATCGTTCAGCTACCCGTCCAGGACGGACACTCGGGCGATCAACGCGTTCAGCCTGGAGGTCGAGCCCGGCGAGACGGTCGCGATCGTTGGCCCATCCGGTGCGGGAAAGACGACGACGTTCCAGCTCCTGTTGAGATTCTACGATCCGATCTCAGGGAGAATCCTTATCGACGGGGTCGATATCGCTCGCGTCCATCCGCATACGTTACGCGCTCGGATCGGGCTGGTTCCTCAGGATACCGTGTTGTTCGCCACATCGGCTCGGGAGAACATCCGCTATGGACGCCCCGACGCGACGGCCGAGGAGATAGAACATGCGGCGAAAGTAGCCGAGGCGGACGGGTTTATTCGACAGCTCCCCGAGGGCTACGACACGTTTCTCGGCGAGCGCGGCACGCGGCTCTCCGGCGGTCAACGGCAGCGCATCGCGATCGCGCGGGCCATCTTAAGAAATCCGCCGATACTACTGTTGGACGAGGCGACGAGCTCGCTCGATGCCGAGAGTGAGAGACTGGTGCAGGAGGCACTTGAGCATCTAATGCAGGACCGCACAACGCTAATCATCGCCCATCGGCTCGCCACCGTCCTCAAGGCCGACCGAATCGCCGTCATGGATCACGGCCGGATTATCGACATCGGTACTCACGACGAGTTGGTTCGGCGCGACCCACTGTATACGCGTCTAGCCGAGTTACAGTTCGGCGAGACGAGGGACCCGGCGCCGGCGTTTCAAGTAACGGGCCGAGCGGTCGCAGATTCGCTTTAGAAGCGCATTGCAATCGTTGACGGCCGGAATGTCGCCACTCACCGTTTTTGCCGGACCGGGACGCACTGCAGGTCGGTTGCGGCGATCAACTCCCCGCTATAGAACTCACTGACCGCAGCGAGGCTGTCCTCGAACGCGTCCAGGCTGAACGTCCCGTGGCGAGGGTGTTCCTTCTCGACGCCCATGAAGTGGCTGAGGACCAACCTGCCAACGTTTGCTTCCTGGGCGATACGTCCCACTACGGCTGGGGAAGCATGCACGCTAGTCACGGGACCAGTCGCTTGCGGAGAGATTGCAAAATGCATGATCAGTACATCCGCGTTCTGCGCGAAGCGGGTGAATTCGGCATTCGTCCCACTCTGATCACTACTGAAGACGATACTGGCATCGTCCACTTCGACGCGATAGGCGAGCGCTGGGGCGCTGTGGGGCACACCCAGAGCGGTCACGCTCAATCCGTCCATGTCGATAACCTTACTGGGCTCTGCACGCGCCACGTCGAGGTTGGTCACGTCCAGAGGAAATCCGGTCTCTCCGCTACCCAAGGTCCACGAAAGTGACGGGAAAGACCCATCCGGGCGGCTGAATAGTCTAGTGATAAACGACTGCATATCGGGGAAAACATCATCACCCGACGGACCGCTCACGGGCAGCGGTGTACTTCTGAAATTGTTGCTTCCCCACAGTAGCGCGGTGAGATCCGTAACATGGTCGGGATGCAAATGACTGATGGCTACTAGACGCAGGTCTTCGAGTCGGGCGCCCGACTCGCCGAACCGGAGGAAGGCGCCTCCTCCGGCGTCGACCAGGACCCGGGCATGTCCGTCAACCCAGACGATGTAGCTGCTAGAAGCGCGATCGTCGACCGCGAACGGGCCTCCCGAGCCCAATATCTGCACGGCGAGCGGATGCTGAAGGCATGAATCCTGCGCATGAGCGGGCTGCGCTACAAAAAAGAGCATTACTGCCCAGGCTACTCCCCCCGCAAAATTGAATAGCTGAAGCGGATTCATGAAGAATCTCCTTTTAAAGCGCAATAGAAAACTACGGTAATTAATTAAATGGCGGAGGTGGATGGGAATCGAACCCACCACTCGTGTTCAACGAGTCACTGGTTTTGAAGACCAGGGGAGTCACCAGGCTCCATTCACCTCCAAGACACAAGGCTACACTAATGATCGCGGAGGCGACGAACGTTACCGGTTCGAATCGTCACGCCGGTCGCGTCGAGATGCTCCATCAAAGGGATGACATACTTACGCGTCGCACCGAGCAAGTCACGCACTTCGGATACGGCAAAGTCTTTCGGATACGGATAACTGGCCTGTAACCGCTGCTCGACATTTTGCAGCGTGTCCCGGTGCAGAGCCATATTACTGTTTCGATCATAGGTTCTTAGTGGCACGATCTGACCCGTCTCGATCAGTAACTTGTAGAGCGACCGGTGAGCCGCGCCCATCCGCAAAACCGTGTCGACCGGCGGCGGCGCCAGGCCGCCGTCGAGGAACAACTCTTCGATCTCCCCGGCGACGTCACGTTCGCTGTCGGAGAGACTGGCTAACGGATCGAAACCGCTGCTGCTAAGTATGCCGTTATCGTCATTCAGTTGGCCGCCTGCCACCAGTTCGTCGATAGCGTGCTGAAAGACAGCGTCATGCGGTGGCGAGCCCAACCCGCTCTTCAAGCTCCCGGCCGCGACGCCCGGATGACGAGCGTCGGCCTCGTGATAGCTCTCGACTGCGGCGAGGATTTCACTGACGAGCTGCGAATGACTCGAGCGAGCGACGAGTCGTCGTCCGCCCACGACTACGGCATCCATGGCAGAAACCGCCTCGGCCATATCGGCCTCAGCCAGCCCCAGCTTCTCCCGAAGTACTTCGCTCTCGATACCTGCTACACCCGCGGCCTCTAGCGTGCTCTCGACCATCTCGGCAATATTGCCTCCGGCGGTCCTGCGCAGACGTTCGGTCACGGCAGCGTCGAAACGCCGATGACGCGGGGGGTCGAGATCGAGAATCCGGCCGCCGCCGATGGTATGGGCCGGCGAGTAGCTGCGCAGGATAAAGCGTTCGGTGCGATGCGTGCTGACGTCATGCCGACACCTGAGCTGCACGAGCCCTGTAGCACCGGGCTCGAGTTGCTTCTGATCCAGGAGCCTGACCTTCGCAAGGACCTCCGTCGTGCCGAGTAACAGCCGCACGGCGACGCCGTTTTTCAGGGCATGTTTCTGGCTGTCTAACAGCTGCACCTCGGCGTCGATGCGCCGAGTTGGCTTGAGAAAACCCGGTGAAGCGAGTGTATCACCGCGCTTCACTTCGCCCTTCTTCAGTCCGCGGAGGTTTACCGCGATGCGTTGACCCGGCGGTACTGCAGTCGCGGCATTGTTGTGCACTTGCAGGCCGCGCACGCTTGCCGTCCCGCGCCAGGGCAGGATTTCGACGTTGTCGTTGGCGCGTAACACGCCGCCGCGTAACGTCCCGGTGACTACGGCGCCGAATCCCGGCATCGCGAATGCCCGATCGACGGGCAGAAAGAACCGATCGCCGCTTTCCCTGGGCACTGCGACTTCACTGATGCTCGCCAGAGCTGAGCGCAGCGAGTCCAGCCCCTGCTGTTTGAGTGCGGATGTCTCGATCATCTCCGCGCCCTCGAGAAAACTACCCTTCACATAGGCCCGAATCGATTCCTTGACGTCGTCAAGCTCCGCCGCCGAAACGAGATCGACCTTGGTAATGACGATGAGGCCGCGCTCGACTCCGAGTAGCTGGGCGATATCGAAATGCTCTCGTGTCTGCGGCATGACTCCTTCATTCGCCGCGATGATCACGAGGACGCCATCGATGCCGGTGGCGCCGGAGATCATGGTCCGAATGAAGTCCTCATGCCCGGGAACATCGATCAGGTCCAGGACGCCGCTGGAAGCGTCGAGATAGGAGAACCCGAGCACGATGGAGAGGCCGCGCTCCTGCTCTTCTCTTAGCCTGTCGGTTTCTATTCCGGTCAGCGCTCGGACGAGTGCTGTTTTTCCGTGGTCAACATGCCCGATCACGCCGAGCGTGAGTTGACCTGTCATGTAACGGCCTGCTCCAACGCCGCGGCAAGGTCAGACAGCTCCCGCGCCAAAACCGTCCGCAGATCTAGATGTAAGACATCGTTCGCTATTCGCCCGATGACCGGTGTCTCGGACGCCCTTAACCGTTCCGCGAGTTCGGTCGCTGTGAGCCGCTCCGCACGAATCTCTATGACTTTCGTCGGGATCTCATCCATCGGCAAACTACCACCGCCACTGTAGCTGACATCGTCCTTGACGACTCCGGTGATACCCGGAACTTTCTTTAGCTGCCGCAGCAGTTTTGACGCGCGACGGCCGACGCTCGCCTGGTCTTCACCGATCATCCGTAGAACCGGCACCCGCTCGTACGGATCATTCGGCGGCACATACAGGCGAAGCGTGGCGGCCAAGGCTGCCAGAGACAACTTATCGATACGTAACGCGCGCAGAAGCGGGTTGCGCTTGATGGAATCGATCAGATCGGCACGCCCCAGTATGATGCCGGCTTGTGGGCCGCCGAGCAGCTTGTCGCCGCTGAACGTCAGCAAGTCTACGCCGGCCGCGATACTACGCTGCACGGTCGGCTCGGAGCTCAGTCCCGCCCCAGAGAGGTCCACCAGGCTGCCGCTGCCGAGATCTTCCATCAGCAATGCCTCGTTGTCATGAGCCAACTCGGCCAAAGCGGCCAGCTTCGGCTTCTCCGTAAAGCCCACGACACGAAAGTTACTCGGGTGGATGGCGAGCAGCACGCGGGTATTCTCGGACAGCGCAGCGGCATAATCCTCTAGATGCGTCTTGTTGGTCGTACCCACTTCGACCATGCGGGCGCCGCTCTGGGCGATGACGTCGGGCATGCGGAACGAGCCGCCGATCTCGACGAGTTCACCCCGTGAGATGATCGCCTCGCCATCCTTGGCGATCGTGCTTAAGGCCAGCAACACCGCCGCCGCGCAATTGTTGACCACGACACTAGCTTCCGCGCCCGTCAGACGCGTCAGCAACGACTCCACATGCCGGTAGCGCGAACCTCGCTTTCCGGTGTCGAGGTCCAGCTCCAAATTGGAATAGCCACTCGCGGTGTTTTCGATAGCGGCAATGGCCTCATCGGCGAGCGGTGCTCGTCCGAGATTGGTATGGATGATGATGCCGGTCGCATTGATCGTCCGACGATAACTGCTGATCCGCCCCTTGAGCAGATCGGCACGCAGCAGCATGCAATACTCGGGGCTATCGAACTCGGGTAATTCCGCGCCGCCGTTCGTCAGCGCGCGGCGCAATTCCGTCAGATGCGCCCGCATCACCTCGGCGACCTCGACGTGCGAGAACTCGGCACAGAGATCCTGGCCGCCCAGTGAGGCGAGCCACTTATCTATCGCCGGTAATTTCTTCAGAAGGTCCTTCGACATAACGCCTGGCACGAATTCTCGGGGACAGCTAGTTTACTACTGGAATCACCAGGTTACTTCGACACTTTCGCCAAGGCGAAGTTTGGCCCTACAGTGTAAGTTATTGATATTAAAGGGGTAGCCGCTCGAGCGCCGCCACGCAACGCGTGCGCAGGCGCGAGACGGCCTGGTCGAGACTCTGGACGAACCCCCACGGGCCGGTTGGCCCGTGGGGAGTGCCCCGTGTAGGGAATCCAGCCTAGCTGGTCGGCGGCGGTGGGCGTCGCCCCATGATCGGCTGATTGTCGGCACCGGTACGAATCGTCCGGCCGTGATTGTCTCGCTCGAGATGAATCTGATAGTGCTGCGTTACTGGAATACAGAACGTCAGCGCGTCGTCGCAGGCGAAGTAGAAGACCTCGAGATCGAGCGGCTCCTCGAGCTCCCTCGCATCAACCTGAAGCAAGAACTCGCGCGGATCCGCATCCGCCGGCGCGTCCACTTCGGGCCCGACCCCGCTGGACGGCGTCATCGTCACGCCCTCAGGCACGGAGAAGTTGAACCTCACCGGACCCGCCTCGTTGTTCCAATGGACGTCGTACAGCGGATCCAGGTGGAAGCCCAGATACATCGTGCCGGCGCCATTCTGCAGCAGATCCCGATCGGCCTCCGCGCGAATCTTCACGTAGAACGGGATATCGGTCGCCTCCAGATCCGGATCGACTTGGATAGACGCCATCGTTGGAGGGAGCTCCACACGCGGGACAATACCCTTCGCGACCGCGGGCATCCGCGGCTGAGCCGGGAGATCCAGATCCGCGACGGCGGTCGGATGCGCTACCGCGCCGACGAGGCGCTCGAGGTCCTGACGCAGCGCCTGCGGATCGCTCCAGGTTCTGCGTACGACCACACGGCCATCCGGGTCCAGGATCAGCTCGCTGTTGGGCGTGTTCGCCATGACGCCATGCCAGACGTTATCCATCGTATCGGCGAGCCAGGTGATGCTCGAGCCGAGCACACGCTTGGCTTCTTCGATATGCATCAGCCGCTCTTCGAGATTGACCGGCACGACGTAGTTGTTGAACTCGGGGTGGGCCAGGGGCTTGTAGATGTAATAGAAGTCGACGCCCTTGGGTGCGTAGTCTACTTTGACCGTCTCCAAACTGGGGACGTTACGTACGAAGGGGGGTCACGTGAGGCAACCGAGCGTCAAAACCGTGTACTGACCGGTCGTGATGTCTCGCATATTGACCGGGTTACCCTGGTCGTCGGCGATCGAGATGTCAGGAAGCTGCTCACCGATATCCGGGACGATATCCATGAACCGGGTATCCATGCCAGAAGGCCCGGCACCCATACCCCTGGCCATACCACCGGCCATACCACCGGGGGCTTGCGCTGACGCTACGCCGACAAGGCCAAGCGCCGCGACGAAGAGAACTAACGGACTGAGACGGCGAATCATCAGAGTGTCTCCGTGCGTGGGTTAATCGATCATCGTAGCGCGGCGGATTCCGATGCGCAATCGGGATCGTGGCAACGAGCCCGCCCGGCCCGCGTCGCAATCTTAAGAATTCTTCAGCGCCAACTCGAGGACTTTCGCGACGTGCAGGCCCGCGCGGCCGGTGCCATCGTGGATCTGGTGGCGGCAACTGGTGCCGTCGGCCACGATCAACGTCTGCTCGTCCGCCCTGCGGACGGCCGGCAGCAGACTCAGTTCGGCCATCTTCATCGACGTCTCGTAATGCTCGGCTTCATAACCGAACGAGCCGGCTAGACCGCAACAACCGGAATCGATCCGTTCGACCTCCAGCTCCGGGATCCAGCGTAAGACTTCCTCGACGCTCGACATCAGGCCGAAGGCCTTCTGGTGGCAATGTCCGTGCAGAAGCGCATGCCGATGCCGCAGTGGGCTCAGCG
>JAZFPW010000176.1:0-4988 GCA_036444815.1 Gammaproteobacteria bacterium | reverse complement strand
ATCGAGAACAGCGAGGGTGATCGAACGACGCCCTCCATCGTTGCTTTCACCAAGGACGATGAGGTGCTGGTCGGACAAACCGCGAAGCGGCAGGCGATCACGAATCCGACCAATACCCTGTTCGCTATCAAGCGCCTGATCGGTAGGCGTTTTGAAGATGATGTCGTGCAGAAGGACATGGAGATGGTGCCGTACAACATTGTCGGAGCAGACAATGGCGACGCGTGGGTCGAGGTCGCGACGGGCAAGATGGCGCCACCCGAAGTCGCCGCGCGAGTGCTCGCGAAGATGAAACAGACTGCGGAAGATTACCTCGGCGAGAGCGTGACGGACGCGGTCATCACGGTACCGGCCTATTTCAATGATTCCCAGCGCCAGGCCACGAAGGATGCGGGCCGAATCGCCGGCCTCGAGGTCAAGCGAATTATCAACGAGCCGACCGCGGCCGCTTTGGCCTATGGTCTCGATAAGAAACGCGGTGACCGGACGATCGCGGTCTTCGATCTGGGCGGCGGGACATTCGACGTCTCGATTATCGAGATTGCCGAGGTCGACGGCGAGCATCAATTCGAAGTGCTGGCGACGAACGGAGATACGTTCCTCGGCGGCGAGGATTTCGACAAGCGGATCATCGACTATCTCGCTTCGGAGTTCGAGAAGGAAAGCGGAATCGACATCCGCAAGGATCCTCTCGCGATGCAGCGACTCAAAGAGGCGTCCGAGTCGGCCAAGATCGAGCTGTCGTCGCGTCAACAGACGGAAGTCAACTTACCCTATATCACGGCGGACTCGGCCGGACCCAAGCATCTGACTATCAACTTGAGCCGGGCCAAGCTCGAGTCCCTGATTGAGGATCTGATTCAGCGGACGATGGCGCCGATCAAGACGGCGCTGGCCGACGCCGGCATGAAGGTTGTCGATATCGATGACGTCATACTCGTCGGTGGACAGACGCGTATGCCAAAAGTGCAAGAGGAGGTCGCGAACTTCTTCGGCAAGGAGCCGCGCAAGGACGTCAACCCCGACGAGGCCGTTGCCGTGGGCGCTGCCATCCAGGGCGGTGTGCTTTCCGGCGCCGTCAAAGATGTCTTGCTCTTGGATGTCACGCCGCTGTCGTTGGGTATCGAGACGCTCGGTGGCGTCATGACGCGCTTGATCGATAAGAATACGACGATTCCGACCAAAGCGAATCAGGTGTTCTCAACGGCGGAAGACAATCAGACCGCCGTCACGATTCACGTGTTACAGGGTGAGCGCGAGCGCGCCGGGGACAATAAGTCTTTAGGCCGGTTCGACCTCTCGGACATTCCGCCGGCGCCGCGCGGACTCCCTCAGGTTGAGGTGGCGTTCGACATCGACGCAAACGGCATTCTCAATGTCTCGGCCAAGGATAAGGCGACCGGCAAGGAACAGAAGATTGTCATCAAAGCGTCTTCGGGCTTAAGCGACGAAGAAATTGAGCGCTTGGTCAGCGAAGCGGAAGAGCACGCTGCAGATGACCGCGCCTTCCGCGAGCTCGTAGAGAGCCGCAACCAGGGCGATGCGCTGGTCCATGCGAGCGAGAAATCGCTGGAAGAACTCGGCGAGAAAGTTGAGGCTGAGGACCGCGCGAAAATCGAAGCGGCCGTGGCTGAGTTGAAGGAAGCCGTGAAGGGCGATAGCAAGGAAGCTATTGAAGCGAAGGTCAAGGCGCTCAGCGAGGCGTCGGCTGGCATGGCGCAGAAGTTGTACGCGGAGCAGGCCGCGGCCGAAGGCGCCGAAGATTCGGGTGCGGCTGAAGACGACGAGAACATCGTCGATGCGGATTTCGAAGAGGTCAAAGACGACGACGAAGAAAAGAGTGCCTGAGGCCTGCACAGCAGGTAGCAGATGAGTTGATCTGGAGGGCGTAGTCCAAATCTACGCCCTCCAGTCACGTTAAAGGACGCACGATGGCCAAGCGGGACTACTACGACGTGCTGGGGTGCGGCAAGGACGCCCAGACACCGGAGCTGAAGAAGGCTTACCGTCGCCTGGCCATGAAGTATCACCCGGACCGCAACCAGGATAACCCGGAGGCCGAGAACCAGTTCAAGGAGGCCAAGGAGGCCTACGAGATTCTGTCCGACTCGGAGAAACGCGCCGCCTACGACCAGTTCGGTCATGCGGGTGTCCAAGCCGGCCAGGCAGGTGCAGGCTTCGGTGCGGGTGGAGAGGCGTTCAGCGATCTCTTCGGCGACGTATTCGGGGATATTTTCGGTGGCGGACGGCGCAGCCGCAGCCAGGTCTTCCGCGGCGCGGATCTTCGTTTTGAGCTCGAGCTGTCCCTCGAACAGGCCGTTGCCGGCGACTCGGTCAATATAGAGATCCCGACTCAGGTCGAGTGTCAGCCCTGCAACGGCAGTGGTGCGGAGCCCGGCACCAAGCCGGCGACCTGTACGATGTGCGGAGGGGCCGGGCAGGTCCGGGCTCAGCAGGGATTCTTCTCGATTCAGCAGACCTGTCCAACGTGTAAGGGGACGGGCAGCGTCATTCAGACGCCTTGCGGGACCTGCAACGGCCGGGGGCGTGTGCGCAAAGTGAAGACGCTCGCCGTGAAGGTGCCTGCCGGCGTGGATTCCGGCGATCGCATCCGGCTGGCGCAAGAAGGTGAGGCAGGCCGTAACGGTGGTCCGTCCGGCGATCTCTACGTCGATATCAACGTCAAGCCGCATCGTATCTTCGAACGGGACGGGCGCAACCTGAGTTGCGATGTGCCGATCGGTTTCGCCGCGGGTGTTCTGGGAAGTACCGTGGACGTCCCGACACTGGATGGCCAGGTCGCGTTGAAGATTCCGCCGGAGACGCAGTCGGGACGCGTTTTCCGCTTACGTGGCAAGGGCGTGAGGTCCGTTCGTGTCAGCGGGGTGGGTGACCTGTTCTGCCGGGTCCAGATCGAGACGCCCGTTCATCTAACCGACGAACAGAAGCGTTTGCTGCGGCAGTTCGACGAGTCCATTCAAGCCGGCGGATCTCGGCATAGCCCGCGGGCGCGCTCCTGGGTAGATGGGGTCAAGAAGTTCTTCGAGCGCATGGGAGCTTAAATCGTGCTGAAAGTAGCCGTGCTGGGTGCCTCCGGGCGCATGGGTCGAGCCCTCCTCGAATGTATCGCCGAAGCCGACGATCTGGAGATCGTCGGGGCGTTGACGGAGACGTCGGATCCGGCCGTTGGGACGGATGCAGCGGAGAGCGCCGGCCTGCCTGCGACAGGCGTGCCGTTGACGGACGATCGCACCCAGGCGCTGCATGGCGCGCAGGTTGCGATCGACTTCACGATGCCTGCCGCGACGGTAGCGAACGTCCGCGCTTGCGTAGAGAGCGGCACGGCCCTCGTTATCGGGACGACGGGCCTGGAAGACAAGCACCTGAACGCGATAAATGAAGCGTCTCGAGAGATCCCAATGGTCTACGGTCGCAACATGAGTGTCGGCGTCAATGTCTTCATGAACCTAGTCGGCCGCGCGGCCAAGGCGCTAGGGCCCGAGTACGACGTGGAGATTACCGAAGCACACCACCGCCACAAAGTCGACGCGCCCTCGGGTACGGCCCTGGCGCTGGGCGATGAGGTCGCAAAGGCGCGGGGCCGTGCGCTAGATGAATTGGCGATCCATGACCGCCACGGTCAGATTGGGCCTCGGGTTCCGGGTACCGTCGGCTTTTCCGTCATTCGCGGCGGCAATATCGTCGGCGATCATACGGTGTTGTTCGCGGCGCCGGAGGAAACGGTCGAGATGTCGCATCACGCGGTCGACCGGAAGAGCTTCGCGCGCGGTGCACTCAGAGCCGCCCGTTGGGCAGCTGGGCAGGCGCCGGGTCTCTATTCGATGGCGGACGTACTCGGCTTGAACGCGGACGATGCGTAAGAAGATTGCTTAGCCGAAGCGACGGACTACAATAGCTGCCTGAGACTCCGTAGCTAAAGTTCTTGCGGGATGAGCTGCGCGCCTTGCGGCCGTCCCGCTTCGTTTAAGTGAGGCGCAAATTCTTCAGGAGCTCAGCGTGGCGAAGCCGGCGATACTAGCGCTCGAGGACGGGACGATCTTCCGCGGCCTGTCCGTCGGCGTCCCGGGCCGGGCAATCGGCGAAGTGGTGTTTAACACCGCGATGACGGGATATCAGGAGATCCTTACCGACCCGTCGTATTTCCATCAGCTCGTGACCCTGACCTACCCCCATATCGGAAACGTCGGCACCACGTCCGATGATTTCGAATCCAGGACGGTCTACGCGGCTGGGTTGATCATCAGGGACCTCTCGCTCGCGGTCAGCAACTGGCGCGCGGAGTCCTCACTGACGAGCTTCCTCGAGCGTGGCCGCGCCGTCGCTATCGCGGAGATCGATACGCGTAAACTGACGCGTTTGCTTCGGGATCAAGGTGCGCAGGCCGGCTGCATCATCGCCGGGGAGAGTCCGGATCCCGAAGAAGCGGTCGCCGCGGCCAAGCAATTTCCGGGTCTTAAAGGGATGGATCTGGCGCATCTGGTCACGGTCGCAAAAGCCTACCAGTGGAACCAGGGCAGTCTGTGGCCGCAACGCCAGACCGTGTTCGCGAACCGCGAGGCGGAGTTTCACGTGGTCGCGTTCGATTTCGGCATTAAGCGCAATATTCTGCGCTTGCTCAGCGAGCAGGACTGCCGTTTGACGGTCGTGCCCGCCAAGACGACGGCCGAGGAGGTGACGTCCTTACTGCCGGACGGTGTGTTTCTCTCTAATGGTCCCGGGGATCCGGAGCCTTGCGACTACGCTATCGAGGCCATCAACACGATTGTGGACGCGGGTGTGCCCACTTTTGGTATCTGCCTCGGGCACCAGCTGCTCGCGCTGGCCAGTGGCGCGAAGACGGTGAAAATGAAGTTCGGCCACCACGGCGCGAATCACCCCGTCATGGACCTGGAGACCGAACGAGTGATGATTACGAGCCAGAACCACGGTTTCGCGGTCGACGAGGAGACCCTGCCGGACAATGTCCG
>JAZFPW010000175.1:0-4560 GCA_036444815.1 Gammaproteobacteria bacterium | reverse complement strand
TGGCGGAGCGGGACCTGTACGAAGGCAGGGATCTCAAGCCGACGACCGACTTGCGCGCTGTCTTCAAGGGGGTCCTCCTTGAGCACCTGGGCGCCGAGGTCGCACAGTTGAATCGGGACGTATTCCCCGACAGTGCGAACGTCGTGCCGCTAGAGGGCCTGGTCGAGGCCTGATAGCCGCTCGCGCCCAGGCGCCCGCGCAGCGACGAAACGACCGGATCGTCGCCGCGGCCGACGGCACGATCTCATTGCTTGAACAATTTCTCGGCACGACGCGCCGCGTCGTCCGCCAACGCCGCCTCGTCTCGAGAGCCGCCGGAGGCTCCGGCCTCCGCCGCCGAGTCGTCCCCGAATAACGCGCCGAAGCTGGCCCGCGCCGCGGACTCGGCATCGAGTTCGGCTGGCGCGTAGGCGTTGCCGCTCGGCTTGAAGTAGTCGCAGAAGTTGGCGCGTGTTTTGTCCTTTACTTCCAGGGCGTCGTCTTCGGCGCAGGCGTTCGGCAGGCGGGGATCGTAGTATTCACACATTCGGCACACCTGCAGCTCGCATCCGCACTGCGGACACTCGTCACGCCGCGACAGCGGCAACGACAGGGCGGCCAGCGATTGGCCGCAGCGGTAGCAGCGCAGCGCGTCGGTCATGCGCGTACCTCAGGCCGCGAGCTCGATACGTTCCAGGGCGAGCAGTTGACGCTTGATGGGCAGGCCGCTCGAGTAGCCGCCGACCGATCCGTCTGCGGCGATCACACGGTGGCAGGGGATGATGATGGGAATCGGATTGGCGCCGTTCGCCTGGCCCACCGCCCGGGCCGCGCCGGGTTTGCCGATGCTTCTTGCGAGGTCGCCGTAGCCACAGACGGCGCCGTACGGGATTTCCGTCAAACCCCGCCAGACGCGCTGCTGGAATGGCGTACCGCTGGGGGCAAGCGCCAGGTCGAAGCTCGTGCGCGTGCCGGCAAGGTACTCGCGTAGCTGGTCGCAGACCGGTCGGCACCGTTGCGCTCCGCGCGGACCGGTGGGGCTGCCCTCGTCGAAGCTCACTCTCGTCACGCGGCCACGCTCATCGACGGCCACCGACACGGTCCCCAACGCGGTCTCGATACGATCCCAGTATTCTTCGTTCATGATGGCAGTCTTCCGTCCGGTTTCAGCTCACCCCCGGTTCGCTGACAATATAGTCTCCGCTGGTTAGGCTTCATAGCCGGCTGCGATGCCTGCTAGTGTGCTATCCGATCTAAGGTCAGTTATTTATGGGACATGACACTAGCTCTACTACCTGGGTCGTCGTCTACGAGACCTCCGCCCAACGCCGCTCGGCTGAGGCGGCCCTGGTGCTCAGCGCACTGGAGATCGAGCATCGACTGACACGCCCGGACAGCAGGTGGCAACTGAGCGTTCCAGCCCGCGATGCCGCGCACGCGCGGGCTGAACTCGCAGCCTACGACAGCGAGCGCTTAGCGCCACCGGTAGGATCCCAGCCGATCGAGGAACTGAGCACGGGTTGGAGCGGCCTGGTCGCCTACGGCGGCGTACTGTTGCTCGTCACGATGCTCGCACGGCAGGAGGCGTTGGGCTTGGACTGGCTCGGGGCGGGCCGGCTCGATGCGGGACGGGTTGTCGCCGGCGAGTGGTGGCGAGCGGTGACCGCGCTGACGCTACATACGGACTTCAGCCATCTCGCCTCCAACATCGTTTTCGGCAGCTTCTTCGGCCTCTATGTCGGCCGCTATCTCGGCGCGGGTGTCGGTTGGGCCGCGATCCTGCTCGGCGGTATGATCGGCAACGCGGTCAACGCCTGGATCCAACCGGCGAGCCACCTCGCGATCGGCGCATCCACGTCGGTCTTCGCGGCCCTGGGGCTGTTATCGGCCTTCACCTGGCGACGAGGCTTCCTGCGCAATACGCCGTGGAAGGTACGCATCGCGCCTGTGACAGCGGCGATCTGCCTGCTGGCGTTCACCGGCACCGGCGCCGGAACCGGGAGCGACAATGTCGATGTCATGGCCCATCTGACGGGATTTCTGGCGGGCTTCGGGCTGGGTATCTGGCTAGCAGTAAGCCAACTGCCACGGGGGGAGAAGGCCCAGCAGACCATAGCGATCGTCGCCGCGGGGCTCATCGTTGCGGCATGGGTGTCGGCTTTCAGTGCGGCCGCGACGCTGCGCTAGTCCAGAACGCTGGTCACGAGTTCCAGGAATTCCTCCTCGTCGTTGACGTTGCCGGCGGCGCGGGCATCCAGCGTGTAGCCGTACGCATCAGCGAAAGCCTCGTAGGTTGGCCGCCGATGCTCCAACAGTCGCGGAAAGATCCAGCGGGCGAAGTCGTCCGGGACGATGTCTTCGGGGCCGGCAAGGCCCGTCTCGGCAATATAACTACTGAGCTGCGGATCCAGGAAGTCCTCGTGGTAGTACATCGGCTTGGGGTCGTCGCCGGCCCGTTGAATCAGTGTTTGTTCCAAGGCTTCATCCGGTTTCAGATACAGGATCACGGTGTGGTCGACCAGGACACTGGTGGAGTCCGCGTCATCGAGTTCGCAGATGCTGCCCCCCGCGTCGTTGATGAAGTGTTCGTAGCCGTAGATCTGCTGGGCCTTGCCGATGAACTGCGCCACGTCCTTCATCGCGCCGATTTCGGCCTCGCGATGAAGCTTCTGCCGCGTTCGAAATTCCTCAACGGACAGACCGTCCAGATCCGCACGCCCGATCATGCCGAGGAAGGTCGCGATCGGTGCCAGGTTGTGTACGGTAATGTTGCTCGCGATGTAGATCGAGTCACTACGCAGTAGATCCTTGAGGAAATCGACCTGCATCGCTTGCCCTTTGATGTTGTCCAGGATCGGTTCGGCCAGATACTTGGTGCCGATGCGATAGTCGCCGGAATAGTGGAACCACTTCGACTTCGGCAGCTTGTACGCGAGCGTGGTCTTGCCGATTCCTGACATGCCGAGCAGCGTAATGGCTTTATTGGGCCAAGCCAGGAACTCCTTTGCGCTCATTCTCATTGCGTCATCCACGTCGCGAAGCAGGTATGATTATACGGTGGGCGCCGTCGCAAGTAGCATGTAAACACCGATGACAGGCTGCTAGCGCAATGGAATCCGGAAACTTTCACCCAGCCGTCTCGCACTGGTTTCGGCAGCAGTTTCAAGCGGCCACGTCGGTGCAGGAACGCGCGTGGCCGGCAATTCGCGGCGGCTCGCACACGTTGATCAGCGCTCCTACCGGTTCCGGTAAGACGCTGGCCGCGTTTCTTAGCGTGATCGACGATCTCGTCAAGCAGTCGCTCGCGAACCAACTGGATGATCAGACGCAGGTGCTCTACGTATCGCCGCTCAAGGCGTTGTCGAACGACGTGCACAAGAACCTGCAGGTGCCGCTAGCCGGTATCCGCGCCGAGCTCCTCGAGAGCGGCCTGCCCGATGCACCGATTCGAGCCGCAGTTCGTACCGGCGATACGCCGCAGAGCGAGCGGGCTCGGATGCGCAGGCGCGCTCCGCATATTCTCGTGACCACGCCCGAGTCCTTGTACATTCTTCTGACGTCGGTATCCGGACGCCGCATGCTGGCCACCGTCAAGACGGTCATCATCGATGAGATCCATGCCGTGGCCGGCAACAAACGCGGCGCCCATCTGGCGTTGTCGTTGGAGCGGTTGACGGCGTTATGCGGGCAGGAGCCGACGCGAGTCGGCATTTCCGCGACCAGCAAGCCGATCGCCACGATGGTGGAGTTCCTGACCGGCGTCGAGCGCGGTCCCTGTACGGTTATCGACGACGGTCATCGTCGCGAGCGCGATCTGCGACTGGAGCTGCCCGGCTCGCCACTGGAGGCCGTCATGGCCAATGAGGTCTGGGCCGAGATCTATGATCGTCTGGCCGAACTCGTCGCCGAGCACCGCACGACACTGGTGTTCGTCAATACGCGGCGCCTGGCCGAGCGCGTGGCTCGACAGCTCGGCGAACGCTGTGGCGAGGACGTCGTCACTTCCCACCACGGTAGTCTGGCGAAGGAACACCGGCTGCGTGCCGAGGAAAATCTCAGAGCCGGCAGGCTCAAGGCCTTGGTCGCCACGGGGTCGTTGGAGCTCGGCATCGATATCGGTGACGTGGACCTCGTCTGTCAGCTCGGCTCGCCACGGTCGATCACGACTTTTCTGCAACGAGTCGGAAGATCCGGCCACGGCGTCGACCGTGTGCCGAAGGGACGTTTGTTTCCGCTGTCCCGGGACGAGCTGGTCGAGTGCGCGGCGTTGCTGGCGAGTGTCCAGGCGGGCGAGTTGGACGCGACCGCGTTGTGCCGACGTCCGTTGGACGTGCTGGCGCAGCAGATCGTTGCCGAGGTGAGCATGCAGGAGTGGAGCGTCGAGGCGTTATTCGCCCTCGTGCGGCGCAGTGCGCCCTACCGTGAACTCGACGATGAGTCGTTTCTGGCCGTCGTCAGGATGCTGGCCGACGGCTTCACGACTCGCCGGGGCAGGCGTAGCGCCTACCTGCATTTCGATCGGATCAACGGCGTCCTGCGCCCGCGTCGCAGCGCACGGCTGACAGCCGTCACGAACGGTGG
>JAZFPW010000174.1:0-6299 GCA_036444815.1 Gammaproteobacteria bacterium | reverse complement strand
TATCGGGCAGCTCCTCTATCGGCGTCTCGATCGACACGCCATATTTACCCTGGCTGTAATACTGTTCCGTGAGCGCCTGCTTTACCTCCTCGAGCACCGACTGATCGAAAACGCTGCCGACAGAGAGGCCAACGTCCCGTAAGGAGGATTCCAACATCTCCGTCTCAATATCCTTGTTGCCGGAAATCGTGAAGTCCAAGATGGACGGCCGCTCAAGCACGGCAATAAGCAAGACGTCACCGTCCCGTCTGAACTCGACATCCCGGAAGAAGCCGGTCGAATAGATGGCCCGGATCGCTTCCTGAATCCGCTGATCCGTCAGCGTGTCACCAATATTGATGGGCAAATAGTTATAGATCGTTCCCTCGGAGATTCGCTGGGCGCCTTCAACGCGGAAATCTCGCACCGTCCACGGCTCGAAGGCCTGCGCCATGCCAGCGCCAAGGACGCACGCCAGGAGCAACCAGGGCCGCAGGCGTTTGCTGTCGAGAATCTCCATCTAGCTCAGCCAAAAATCCGTGAAAGGTCATTATAAAACGCAAAGCTCATCAGCACGACTAGCAGCAACAACCCAAATTGCTGGCCGAAAATCATGGCCCGCTCCGACAGCGGTGAGCCCTTCACGACCTCGACGAGCTGATAGACGATCTGGCCGCCGTCCAATAGCGGCACTGGCAGCAGGTTCAGGATCCCCAGGCTGATGCTCACGATGCTCAGAAAGCTCAAAAACGAGCCTAGACCGGCCCGTGCACTGTCGCCGGCGTAGGCGGCAATATTGATCGGCCCACTGATATTGCGAACGGACACATCGCCGATAATCATTCGCCCGAGCATTCGCACCGTCAGGGCGCTCATCTCCCAGGTCTTTGCCAGCCCCTTGGGCAAGGCTTCCAGAACGCCGTAGCGTTCCGTGGTCGCCACGCTCTCAGCGATCGCTCGCAAGACATCGACATTCTCGGCGGCCCCGATCAGCCCTCGACGTCCGCTCTGACCTACGTCCTGACCTTGGCCCCGCCTAACCGGCCCGCCGCTCTCTACTTCAGCCGTTAGCTCTTCACCCTGACTAGATACCTCGCCGATCTCTATCTCAACGGTTAGCTCTCGGCCTGATCGCTCCACGAGTGCTGTCACGGTCTCGCCGGGGCGCGCGCGGACCGCATCGACGAGTTCGGTGAAGCGGTTAATGACCTGCCCATCGAGCCGCAGCACGCGATCACCCGGACGCAGGCCGGCGCGCTCGGCGGCGAGCCCAGGGGTCAGATCGCCTAGGACCGCCGGTCGTATTGGTCCGGGCTCGAATCCTAGTCCGACGAACAGATCTCCAGGCTCCGTTAGCTCGGCTTCTCGGCCACGAACGTCCAGTTCGACCAGCCGTGTGGCCCCGCCCGGCTCCCGTACCGTGATCTCGATCAGACCATCGGTCAGGAGCTCAGCGAGAATCCCAAGTACCGCGGCTTCCCACGTCGGCGTTTCGCGGCCCCCGATCGCGACGATCTCCTGATCCTGTAGTAACCCAGCCTCGGCGGCGACAGAGCCCTCCGTGACCGTGCCGATGATCGCTTTGACGCCGGGCACACCGCCGATAAACATCAACCAGTAGGCAACGATGGCGAACAAAAAATTGAAGCCCGGCCCGGCCAGCAGCACAGCAATACGATGGGGTACCGGCCGCCGGGTGAACGCTCGATGGGCATCCTCAGCAGGTACCGGCCCCTCGCGTTCATCAAGTAGCTTCACGTAGCCGCCGAGCGGAATGCTCGAGAGCCAATACTCGGTCGGTGGCGAGCTTAGGCTCGCGGCAGTCGGCTCTTGAGCGGGGAGCGGCTGTGTCGATGGGATGCGAGTAAGACGCCGCGATTGCTCACCCGGCTCACGCTCCCGCCAACGAATCAATGGCCGACCGAAGCCGACCGAGAATCTCAAGACCTTAAATCCCAGCCGCCGCGCCACCCAAAAGTGACCGAACTCGTGTACCGACACAAGTACTCCGATGGCGAGGATAAATGCGACGATGGCGAAAACCACTTCAAACATGGGCGCGTAACCTAAGTTATCCGCTGCGGTGAGTTGGATGATAAACCATTGAATATGATACGCGTTTTCACCGTGTGTTGGGGCAACGGGCCCTACATATGACAGACCCTGCCAAGGCCCGTAGGTTCAGCCCGCGAGGCCGGCGACGCTGAGGCCGATGAAGAAGATCGGCACCGCGGCTACAAGGCTATCTATGCGATCGAGCACGCCACCGTGGCCCGGCAGGAGTCGGCCACTGTCCTTCAAGCCCACATTGCGCTTAAACATACTGACCGTCAGATCACCGATCACCGAGACCAGCGTCACAGCCAACGCAATCGCGACGAAGGCGCCCACCGCTACGCCCAGGCCGATGCCGGCTAACGCCGCCACTAGCGCTGCCGCCGCCAGGCCACCGATGACGCCCTCCCAGGTCTTACCAGAACTGACTCGGGGCGCAAGCTTAACGCGCCCAAAACGCCGGCCGAAAAAATAGGCGCCAACATCGGCTGCCCAGACGATGGCCAGCAAGCTCAGCGTCAGCTCTGGCCCCTGGGGCACGCTGCCGTGGATATAGGCGAATAAGAACCAGGCGGGCAGCAGTGCAACAGGGCCCGAGGCCGCGACGAGCGTCGCCGGAATTCGCCACGGGTACGCCCAGAGCGAGATCGACGCCAGCAGCCACCAGACTACAGCGACGCTCGCCACCAGGATTGCGCCGCGCGCGTCGAACAACGGCCCCGCCGCCAGCATGAGCCCCACGAACACTGCGGCGTAGAGCGCCGGCGGGATGCTGTGTCCGCTAACGAAGTAGGCCCATTCCCACGCGCCTGCGATCCACAGCAACCCGAGCGCGGCGGCCGCGGCCCAGGTCGGTAACAGCAAGACACTCGCGATCATCGCGCTGCCCAGGGCCAGCGCCGTGATAATTCTTGTTCTTAGCAACTCTCGGCCCCAACCTGATCTCCGGTTCGACCGAACCGCCTCTGCCGACTCAGGTAGAAATCGAACGCTCGGTCGAGTTCCTTGGTCGAAAAGTCTGGCCACAACACGTCTGAGAAGTACAGCTCGCTATAGGCGAGGCTCCACAGGAGGAAGTTACTGATACGTTGCTCGCCACCTGCCCGGATCAGTAAGTCCACGTCCGGAAACTCTGCCATCACCAACGAAGCCGCAAAACGCTCCTCGTCGATATCGTCTGGATCGAGCGTACCCTCTGCGACCTGTTTGGCGAGCTGTTGTGCTCCGTGCGCGATGTCCCAGCGGCCGCCATAGGCGACGGCGAGCACCAGATCCATCCGCTGATTGTCGCGCGTCCGCGTCTCGGCAGCCTTGATCGCATCCTGAAGAGCTGGATCCAGCGACTTAATGCCGCCGACGAACCGCAACCGGATGCCGTTTTCATGGAGTTCCGCGACCTCGCGGCTCAGCGCATCGACGAACAGCGTCATGATCCCGAGTATTTCTTCCCGTGGGCGGCTCCAGTTTTCGCTGGAGAAAGCGAACAGAGTCAGCACGTCGACGCCATGCTCGGCGCAGTACTCAACCATGCTGCGAACGGGCTTTATCCCTGCCGTGTGGCCGGCCTGACGCGGTAGCCCACGACGGCGGGCCCAACGGCCATTGCCGTCCATGATGACCGCCAGATGGCGGGGCGGGGGATTCTCGGGCGTTCGTTTGCGGATCGATGCGACCATCGGTCTAAAACTCCATGATCTCCGTTTCTTTTTTCTTCATCAGCTGATCCATCTCCGCGATGGCACGGTCCGTGAGCTTCTGGATGTCATCGTGTCCACGATGATCTTCGTCCTCGGTAATGAGCTTTTCCTTGAGCAAATCCTTGACGTCGCCGAGGGCATCGCGACGAATATTGCGAACGGCAACCCGGCCTGTCTCCGTTTCGTGACGAACGATCTTCACAAGTTTTTTGCGGCGCTCTTCAGTCATGGGCGGCAAAGGCACGCGTATCACCGTTCCGGCAGTTACCGGCGTCAAACCCAGATCTGACGTCAAGATGGCCTTCTCGACTGCCTTGACCATCTGTTTGTCCCAGGGCGCCACCGTCAGCGTACGCGCATCCTCGACAACGACCGTGGCCGCCTGGCTGATCGGCACCTCTGAGCCGTAATACTCTACGATCACGTGCTCCAGGAGCCCGGTATGAGCGCGTCCTGTACGCAATTTCCTGAATTCATCCGTCAGGGCAACGACACTCTTAGCCATCCGTTGCGCTGCATCCGCTTGAACGTCTTCAATCACCGTGGGTCCCAGTCTTTGAAGCGTGGTTGGAGACGGCGGTGCCGAGCGTCTCTCCCTTCGCCAGACGAACCAAGTCACCGGCGTTATTCAAGTTGAACACGATCAGCGGCAGATCGTTCTCCCGGCACATGACGATCGCGGTAGCATCCATGACCTTGAGGTTGTCGGCCAATACCTGATCGAAAGTCAGGTCGTCATAACGAATCGCATCCGGTTTCTCAAGCGGATCGGCTGAGTAGACGCCGTCCACCTTCGTGGCCTTCATCAATACTTCGGCGCCAATCTCGATGGCGCGAAGGCTCGCCGCGGTATCCGTAGTAAAGAACGGGTTGCCGGTACCGGCGGCGAAGATTACCACCCGGCCCTTGTCGAGGTGGCGCATCGCTCGACGCCGTATGTAGTCCTCACAGACTTCGTTGATTTGTAGCGCCGACATGACTCTGGCGACCGCCCCTTGTCGCTCGAGCGCGTCCTGCAGTGCCAGCGCATTGATGACCGTAGCCAGCATACCCATCTGGTCCGCCGTGACGCGATCCATGCCCGCCTCCGCAAGCCCGGCCCCACGGAAGATATTGCCCCCGCCTATCACTAGGCCGACTTGCACGCCTAACTCCAACACCTCGGCGATCTCGGCCGCCACCCGCCGAATGACCGGTGGGTCGATGCCATATTCCTGACGGCCCAGCAGAGCCTCACCGCTGAGTTTCAGCAAAATCCTGTGATAGGCGGGCGAATCCTGCCCCATGCGTACCTCACCTGTGACTAGTTGGGAATGTATCCCCGCTCACTGAGCTCTTTGGCTGTATTGTTGGCTGCCGAGCTAGATTAGCGGCTCCTGGGCGCTTGCGCCATTACCTCGTGCAACCAATCGTCCTCTTATCTCTCGATCCCCTCGCCGACCTCATAGCGCACAAAACCCAGCGCGCTAGCGCCCGCCGTCGACAGCAGATTCTCGACCCTCGTGTCCGGATCCTTGACGAACGGCTGGCCCGTCAGCGTAATCTCATTCAAGTGCTTACGCAGCCTTCCTTCAACCATCTTCTGGACGATTTCCTCCGGCTTGCCCTCCCGGGCCGCCTGTGCCGCGAGAATTTCCCGCTCCTTGCTAAGCTCATCGACCGGCACATCGTCGGCGCTGACGTATCGCGGAGACGTCGCGGCGACCTGCATAGCGAGATCCCGCGCGAGATCCTGGTCGCCACCTTGCAGTTCCACGAGCACGCCGATCCGGCCCATGTGCGAGTAGGACCCGACCGTCTCACCGCTCTGCAAGACCTGGAACCGCCGCACGGCGATATTCTCGCCGACTTTGGCAACGAGCTCCTGACGCCTCGCTTCCAGAGTCTCACCGCCAGAATCGGAGGCCATTAGCTCCGCGACGCTGGCGTACTCGCCGGCCAACGCGGACTCGGCTACGGTCTCCGCAAACTGGGCAAAATTGTCATCGTTGGCCACGAAATCCGTTTCGGAGTTAACCTCGACGATGACGTGCCGACTACCGTCCGAGGAGCCTTTCACCAACACCTGACCTTCGGCGGCCACGCGCGACGCCTTCTTATCCGCGTTAGCCTGCCCGGCCTTGCGCAGCAGCTCACCTGCCTGATCGAGATCTCCCGCGGCTTCGACGAGAGCCCGCTTACAATCCATCATTCCCGCGCCAGTGCGTTCACGCAACTCCTTGACGAGGGCCGCTTCTATCGCCATGCCTGATCCTCTAGTCCGTTATCGGTGGGTTCTGGGCGCCCGTCAGTCCTTTGCCTTGGCGCCCGCTTTCTTCGTTCCAGCCTTCTTCGTCCCAGCTTTCTCGGCGCCGGCTTTCTTCGTCGTAGCTTTCTTCGTCGTAGCTTTCTTCGTGCCGGCTTTCTTCGTCGTCGTCGTCTTTCTAGCCGCCGGCTTCGCAGCCGCCGCGGCCTCAGCCTTCTTGGCCACGGTTTCTTTCGTGACCGCCTTCTCGGCCACGTCCTTCACGGGCGGTTCCTGCTCGGCCGCTACGGGCTCAACCGGCTCTTCCACACGTGCTGCCTGCT
>JAZFPW010000173.1:0-4166 GCA_036444815.1 Gammaproteobacteria bacterium | reverse complement strand
ACATCAGCCACGGCCTGCGGCAGTCACTCCGCGTGTTCGCAGACACGGCGGACCCAGTGAAGATAGCAAGCCTGCGCCTTACCAATTGCTGGCAGCGGCCGCGGCGCATCACGGTGACCTACTACGCCGAATGGGTGCTGGGTATACAAGGTGCGCGCAGGCCGCCGTATGTCGTCTCCGAGTTCGACCCCAACGACAGCGTGGTGTACGCACGAAACGCGTTTGCTCGCGACGGGACCCGGACGGCGTTTCTGACTAGCGGTCTCCCGGTTCACGGCGTGACGACGGACCGGCGTGAGTTCCTCGGTCTCGACGGCGATCCGTCGCGTCCCGCCGCATTGTTCCGAATCGGTCTGTCCGGCGCCGTGACCCCGGGCGCGGACCCGTGCGCGGCGCTGCAGGTGCACGTGAATGTCGAGCCGGGAGCAACCGTCAAGGTGCATTTTGCACTCGGCCAGGGCCGTGACCGGCATCACGCTCAGGATCTGGTACGTCGTTATCGCCAAAGTGCTGAAGTAGTCGCCAGCCTGGCACGTGTCAATGCGCATTGGGGCGACGTGCTCGGCGGGCTCGATGTAACGACGCCGGATCCGGGGCTCGATCTGATGACGAACCGCTGGCTGCTCTATCAAGCCCTGTCGTCCCGGCTATGGGGCCGCGCCGCGCTGTACCAGTCCGGCGGCGGATTCGGCTTTCGCGACCAACTACAGGACGTCATGGCGTTCGCTGCCGTGCAGCCCGAATTGGCGCGCGAGCAGATCGTACGCGCGGCGGGCGTACAGTTTTATCGAGGCGACGTGCTGCATTGGTGGCACGACAATCCCTTGCGCGGGGTACGCACCCGATGCTCGGACGACATGTTATGGCTGCCGTACGTCACCGCCCACTACCTCACCACCAGCGGCGATGCGTCTATCCTCGACGAGCGCGTTGCGTATCTCGATGGCCCGGAACTGGCGCCCGACGAAGGCGAGCGCTACGCGGAATACGGCTCGACTCAGATTGACGAGTCAATCTACGAGCATTGCCTGCAAGCCATCGAGCACGCGGCCGGTAAAACTGGTCCCCACGGACTGCCCTTGATCGGTTCGGGCGATTGGAATGACGGGCTGAACCGCGTCGGAGTCCAGGGCCGCGGGGAAAGCGTGTGGCTCGGGTGGTTTCTCACCGTCGTGTACCGCGACTTCGCGGCGGTGTGCGATCGTGTCGGCGATACTGATACTGGCGCGGACTATCGGACACGGGCCAACGCGCTCGTCGAACGAGTCGAAGCGGTTGCCTGGGACGGTGAGTGGTACCTGCGCGCCTACGACGACGATGGGCATCCGTTAGGCTCGGCAGGTAACGACGAGTGCAAGATCGAACTCAACGCGCAAACCTGGTCCGTACTCGCCGATGCACCCAACGAGGTACACCGGTTACAGGCCATGCGCGCAGTGAAGCGCCACCTGATGGACGAAGGGCACATCTTGCGTCTGCTGACCCCACCGTTTCAGCGCGGGGACTCCGATCCCGGCTACATCAAGGGTTATCCGCCGGGCGTGCGCGAGAATGGTGCGCAGTATTCCCACGCAGCGGTTTGGGCTGGGTTCGCTTATGGCAAGCTCGGTGACGGCGACGGCGTCCTCGAGGTGGCACACTGCTTGAACCCCATTAACCACACAGCCTCACCGGAGGCCGTGGCAACATACCGGGTCGAGCCCTACGTCGTTGCCGCGGACATTTATTCGGAGCCGCCCAACTCCGGACGCGGCGGCTGGACCTGGTACACCGGCGCCGCCGCATGGACCTACCGCCTGATCGTCGAGGTCATCCTGGGCATCCGCCGGCGCGGCGACGGGTTCGAGGTTGCGCCATGCCTGCCAAGCGATTGGGAAGGTTATGAAGCACGGCTGCGTCTCGACGATGCCGAGCACCAGATACGCGTCGTTCATGAAGGAGCGCAACAATATCGGGTATACGTGGATGGCGCGTTGCTGCCGGACGGCCGCTTGACAATCGCTACGCAGCGCCCCCAGGATATCGACGCCCATGCCGAAACGCCCGATTGAGCCTGTGTCAGGCACCTCCGCCGTAGTGTGCAAGTGCTCGAAGCCATGAATACGATCGTAGACAGAGGCTGAAGTCCAATGGAGGCGGTTCGCGTCGGCATCATGGGGTTCGGCCGGATCGGTCGTGATGTTTACCGGTTAGCGGCCGACAGCGCCGACATCGAGGTGGTGGCGGTGGCCGACCTCGCCAGCTCCGACGTACTCGAGTATATCCTGACGCACGAAGAGCCGACCATGAAGCGCTTCGAGCTCGACGGCAACTGGCTCATCTGCGGAAAGACACGAACGCGTATGCTCCAGATCAGTCATCCGCACGAAGTTCCGTGGGACGCGTTCGGTGTCCAGCTAGTCATCGAAGCCACCGGCCGTTACCAGAAGGGAGGGGAACTTACCGCACATCTCGACAACGGCGTCGCGCGCGTACTGATTGCCGGTCTACCGGAAGATGACATCGATCGGGTCATCATTCCCGGCATCAACGAGCGTGATGCCGATCCCGCCGACCGCATAATATGTGCGGGGTCCGGTACAACGACTGCGTTTGCGCTGATGGTGAATACACTCGACAAGGCCTTCGGGATCGAACATGCAAGCATGACGACCATCCATGCATTCACGAGCGATCAACCAGTGCAGGACTATCCCGCTACGGACGCCCGGCGAAGTCGTTCGGCCGCAAAAAACATCATTCCCAACGTAACGGCCTCACCGCGATGGGTCGCGGCGGTGATGCCGCGCTTCGGTGGAAAACTCGCGGGTTATGCTTTGAACGTGCCGGTGCAGAAGGGTTCGTTGCTGGATGTCACGGCAATCGTCGCTTCCCAGGGCGTTGCCGCGGACGACGTGAACGAAGCGTTCAGGGACGCAGCGTCGCAGGCGCCCGACCTCATCACGGTCGCCGAAGACCCGATCGTTTCCTCTGACGTGATCCACGAGACGTGCTCGCTTACGGTCGACGCGCGATCGACCCTGGACGTCGGCGCCCATATGATCAAGGTGCTCGGCTGGTATGACGTGCGCGGGCACGCGTCACGAATGCTCGACGTGATTCGCCTTTACGGAAATCTCGACCCGGACGCGCAGCCATGAAGGTAGCCATCAACGGTTTCGGCCGTATCGGCCGATCGGTGTTTCGAATATTGGATGCACGCGCGGACGTCGATGTGGTCGCCATCAACGATCTGTACGATCCGCCGGTGCTCGCGTATCTGCTGCGCTACGATACCGTGATGGGCCCGTTCAAGGACGCAATCACGCTCGACGATGGGCACCTGACGACCGCCCGGACTCACGCGAAGATGCTCAGCGTGGTCGATCTCGAGGAACTACCCTGGGCGGAGGCGGAAGTCGACGTCGTCGTGGAGTCCACCGGCGCCTTCCGGGCGCGCCGGGAACTCGATAAGCACCTCACGGCGGGGGCAGATCGCGTGATGCTGACCGTACCAGCGCGGGATAAGATCGACTACACGGTCGTGTTGGGCGTGAACGACGATGGCCTCGGTCCGCAGCACAAAATCATCTCGAACGCCAGTTGCACGACCAACTGCCTGGCGCCGATGGCGAAGGTACTGAACGACTCATTCGGTATTGCTGCGGGCGTCATCAATACTGTCCATGCCTACACGAACGATCAGCGCCTGGCCGACGTCCCGCATACGGACTGGCGACGTAGTCGCGCAGCAGCAGAAAACATCATCCCGACATCCACGGGCGCCGCACGCGCGGTCGGCGAGGTCTTGCCGGAGCTAGCGGGTCGTCTGGATGGGATCGCTTCGCGCGTTCCAGTTGCCGATGGCAGCGTCGTGGATCTTTTCGTGGAACTCGAGAGTTCGGTATCGACAAGCGACGTTCACGCAGCAGTACGGTCGGCGTCGATGGGGCCGATGTTGGACGTTCTGGAGTATGCCGACGGGCCGATCGTCTCTTCCGATGTCATTGGCAATCCTCATTCATCGATCTATGACTCGCAGTTCACCATCGTGAGCGGTGGTCGATTCGTGAAAACACTGAATTGGTACGACAACGAATGGGGTTATGCGAATCGGGTTTGCGACGTCGTCGCGCTGATGAACGATTGGTAACTGACGCCAGTCGGGCGCTATTCAAAAGCGGCTC
>JAZFPW010000172.1:0-10293 GCA_036444815.1 Gammaproteobacteria bacterium | reverse complement strand
CTTTACATGGGGGGCGAGCAGCTTGGAGAGTCCGGCGTAGATCTTCGGGTTGCCGGCCACGACATCGCCGCTCTGTAGGTACGCGTCGGTACCGTGAAAGTCGCTGATCCGCCCGCCGGCCTCTTTGATCATCAGGGCGCCGGCCGCAATGTCCCAGATCTTCAGACCGAGCTCCCAGAAGCCATCGACACGCCCGGCAGCTACGTAGCAAAGGTCCAGCGCGGCCGACCCGGGTCGTCTGATTCCGGAGGACGTTGCGATGACGGACTTGAGCATCGCCATATAGTCGTCGAGGTGTTTCTTGTTCGCCGAGTAGGGGAAGCCGGTCGCGATAAGCGAGTGCTTCATGCTGATGCGCCGGCTTACCCGGATCTTCCGGCCGTCGAGCTGCGCGCCCTGGCCACGGCTCGCTGTGAAGATCTCCTGTCGTAACGGGTCATAGACGACGCCGTGTTCGAGCCGACCGTTATGGGTAACGGCAATCGAGACCGCGAAGACCGGAAAACCGTGGATGTAGTTAGTCGTGCCGTCGAGTGGATCGATGATCCATTGGAACTCGTTGCTGCCCTGCTGACCGCGTTCCTCGGCGAGTATCGCGTGGTCCGGATAGTGATCGTAGATAACCTCGATGATGGCTTCCTCTGCTCGGTAGTCCACCTCGGTTACGTACTCGTTGCGGCCTTTTTCTGTGATCTCGAGCGCCTCGAGGTGGTTGAGCTGACGAATCATGACTTCGCCCGCCCGTCGGGCAGCGCGCACTGCGATATTGACCATGCCGTGCATAAGGACCTGCTTCTCGCCGAAGCCTTTTAGTTATTAGCGGGAGTGTCCGCCGCGGAAGGGTAGAATACTCCTCCATTCGGGACAAATAATATTACGAGATTCTCAAGTATGCCCCTACCCGTGCGCATCGTCCTGGTGGAAACTTCCCATCCCGGCAACATCGGCGCCAGCGCCAGAGCGATGAAGACGATGGGACTGAATAATCTGGTGCTGGTGGCGCCGAAGGAGTTTCCCTGCGCGGACGCGACGGCCCGCGCATCGGGCGCCGATGATGTGCTTGCGAAGGCTCGAGTCGTTGCTTCGTTGAGTGAGGCGATCGAGGACTGCGGATTCGTCGTCGGTGCCAGCGCCCGGCCGCGCAGTTTAAGCTGGCCGACCGTCGATCCGCGCACTTGTGCGCGAACCGTCTGCGAGCAGGCGGCCGATAGCAACGTTGCGATTGTGCTGGGAGCGGAACAGTCCGGACTAACGAATGAAGACTTGGGTCGCTGCCACGAGGTCGTCCATATACCCGCGAATCCCGAATACTCGTCTTTGAACCTGGCGATGGCTGTGCAAGTGCTTTGTTACGAGTTGCGGCTGGCCCAGGACGAAGCGTCCGGCGTGACCGATACGGTCGAGAAGGAAGCGAGGGACGCGCCGCTGGCTACGGCCGACGAGCTCGACGGCTTCCATCGGCAAATGGAAGCGGTGCTCGCCGACGTGGGATTTCTCAAGTCGGATCACCCCAAACAGCTAAAGCTCAGGCTCAGGCGAATCTTTCACCGCTCGCGCCTGGATCAGACGGAGATCAATATTCTGCGTGGGATGCTCGCGGCCCTGGACCCTCGCGCGCGGCGCGAGCAGAGGAAGCACAAATGACGAAGCGATCGATCTATCTGGACTATGCGGCGACGACGCCGGTCGATCCTGTCGTGGCTGCGGCGATGAGGGAGTGCCTGGAGCTGGACGGGACTTTTGCGAATCCATCGTCTTCACATTCGGTCGGACAGCGAGCGCGCCGACGAGTCGAAGAGGCTCGCGCACAGATCGCGGCGCGTGTCGGGGCGCCGGCCGAGACGATCTCGTTCACGTCCGGCGCGACCGAGTCCGACAATCTCGCCATACAGGGAGCCATGCTCGCCCACCGCGATCGGGGCCGTCACCTGATCACCTCACGGACGGAACATAAAGCCGTGCTGGACACGGCCGCGGCGATGGAGAAACAGGGATTCGACGTGACCTATCTGAGTAACGACTCAGAAGGGGTCATCGCACCCGACCAGGTGGCCGACGCGATAAGGGCTGACACGACGCTCGTCGCGATCATGCATGTCAACAACGAGACCGGCGTGGTGCAGGATATTGCGGCGATTGGCGAATGCTGCCGATCACGGGGGGTGCTGCTGCACGTCGATGCGGCCCAGAGTATCGGTAAGGTCCCCGTGCAGCTGGATCAGTGGGCCGTAGACCTCGTTGCTCTGACCGCGCACAAGGCGTACGGGCCTAAGGGTATCGGTGCGCTGTATGTGCGCCCGGGCACGAAGCTCGCGCCACTGCTGCACGGCGGCGAGCAGGAGGGCGGTGTTCGGCCCGGTACGCTCGCGACGCATCAGATCGTCGGGATGGGGCAGGCTTACGAGCTCGCGGACACCGAGCGCGAAGCGCCCGCGCTTGCGGAAGTGCGGGATCGGCTCTGGGCGGGCCTCAGCGCGATCGAAGGCGTTCGTCTGAACGGGCACCCGACACAACGTTCTCCTCACGTGCTTAACGTCGCGTTCCCCGGCGTCGACGGCGAGAGTCTGCGGCTCGGGATTGCCGACATCGCCGTCTCAGCGGGGGCCGCATGCAACTCCTCGGCAGCGGAGGCCTCGCACGTCCTGAGCGCGCTCGGTCTCAGCGATGCGCTGGCCGCTAGTTCCCAGCGATTTAGCGTCGGCCGATTTACGGCTGCGGACGAGATAGACTATGTGATCGAGCGAGTCACGGCCGAAGTTGGCCGCCTAAGGGAGCTGGCGGGCGGCGCACCGGCATGGTGCGCGAAGTGATGCCTGGCCCTTAATTGCGCTAAACTACCGGGCTGTCTATGGATTACAGCTTGGAGGTTCAGCAGCGGTTCCACTCGCCTCAGGGAGCCGGCGAGTTCGCCGAAGGGACTCCGGGGCTAGCGACCGGCGAGGCCGAGGACCGGACCCTGAACGTCTGGGTTCGCATTCAGGTTCAAGTCGTCGGGACCGTCATCCGCTCCGTCCAATTTCGGGTTTTTGGCTGCCCACATATGCTGGCAGCGGCCGGTTGGGTCGCGGAAGCACTTCAAGGACGCGAGAGCGATGCGTTGCGAGAACTGGATATGCACGAAATACGGAAAACACTCGATGCGCCATTGGAAAAGCTGGGGAAGCTGTTGGTGCTTGAAGATGCGCTGCAGGCCTGTTGGCAGGCGCACAACGTCCCGGCGCAAGGACAGAAGGGAGCCTGAAGATGTCGATCTCGCTAACGCTCAGTGCGGTTGAGCGCGTCCGGAGCTACCTCGCGAAGCGTGGCCGCGGCCTCGGTCTGCGTGTCGGCGTACGGAAGACGGGTTGCTCGGGCTACGCTTATCTAATCGACTACGCGGATTCCATCGGGCCGGATGATGTGGTCTTCGACGAGCAAGGCGTCAAAGTTGTCGTGGATAGCGAAGCCCTGAAGTTAATCGATGGCACCGAAGTGGATTTTGTGAAGCAGGGCATCAATGAAGCATTCAAGTTTCGTAACCCGAATGTAAAGGGCGAGTGTGGCTGCGGCGAAAGCTTCAGCGTCTAGCCGTCTGCCGCAGTTAAGGGGTCGCCGCAGCAGGTTCTGCCTAAGCCGGACAGACCGCTGCTCAATACAAGGTGAAGAATGGCTCAAGAGCGCACGCTATCTATCGTGAAACCCGATGGTGTACAGAGAAATTTGATTGGCGAGGTGTACCGTCGGTTCGAGGCAGCGGGCCTCGAAGTCGTCGCGGCGAGAATGCTGAAATTACGTCAGGACCAGGCGGAGCAGTTTTACGACGTTCACCGGGAGCGGCCGTTCTTCGCCGATCTCGTGTCCTACATGACGTCAGGTCCCGTTATGGTGCAGGTCTTGGAAGGGGAGGGAGCCATTGCCAAGAACCGGGAACTCATGGGCGCCACGAACCCCAGCGAGGCCGATCCGGGGACGATTCGTGCAGATTACGCTGAGTCTATCGAGCAGAACGTCGTTCACGGTTCCGATAGCCCGGACACGGCAGCACGGGAAGTCAGTTTCTTTTTCAGTGGGGAGGAGATTTGTCCACGAGCGCCCTAACCGCTGTCAGTGACTCGCCCGCCAAACTCAATCTCGTTGGGCTCGGACCGGAGGCGCTAGCTGAGTTCTTCGACGGGCTCGGCGAGAAATCCTACCGGGCGCAGCAGATCATGGGCTGGTTGTACCAGCGTGGCGTGCTGAATTTCCAGGACATGACGGATATCGGTCTGCGCCTGCGTCAGCGGCTCGAACAGGTCGCCACCCTTAAGCTGCCGGACGTCATTCGCGTGGAGGAGTCCACGGACGGTACCCGCAAGTGGTTGCTGGATGTCGGCGCGGGGCAGGCTGTCGAGACCGTGTTTATTCCTGAAGCGAACCGAAACACGCTCTGCATTTCCTCGCAGGCTGGATGCGCGCTGGATTGCGCCTTCTGCGCGACCGGACGAGAAGGGTTCAATCGAAACTTGACCGCGGCGGAAATTCTCGGCCAGGTCCTGATCGTGAAACGCGCTCTGGGACCCGAGGTCGCACTCAGTAACATCGTGTTCATGGGCATGGGCGAGCCGTTAGCGAACTATCGCAACGTCGTCCCGGTGGCCAAGCTGCTGATCAACGACCATGCCTTTGGTCTGTCTCGTCGCCGGGTCACGATCAGCACTGCGGGCCTGGTTCCGCAGCTGCACCGTCTGGCGGATGACTGCAATGTGGCGCTCGCGGTCTCCCTGCATGCGGCGTCCGATCCACTACGGGACGTGCTCGTGCCGATCAACCGCCGCCACCCGATCAGTGAACTCCTTGACGCCTGTTGGCATTACGCGGCCTGCCTCGCTGCCCGTCACGTCACGTTCGAGTACGTCATGCTACGCGACGTCAATGACTCGCGTCGGGACGCGCGCCGGCTGGCCGGGCTGCTCCGGAACCGGCCGGCCAAGGTCAATCTGATCCCGTTCAATAGCTTCCCTGGGACGCGCTACCAGTGTTCCGCGCCGGATACCATCGAAAATTTCAGCCACGAACTGAGGTCTGTCGGGATTGTCGCTACAATACGGCGGACGCGGGGCGACGACATCGCCGCCGCCTGTGGGCAGCTGGCAGGCCAGGTGCAGGATCGCACCCGGGTACGGCTCGGAGCAAGAACATTCAGGTCCAATCGTCTATGAAGAAACTCGCAGAAATTGTCGTGCTCGGGCTGCTCTGCCAGGGGTGCATATCCACGACGACCTCGACATCGACGACGACGCCACAATCCGACGAGGCCGCTGCAATCGCCAACTTGAATCTGGGTGTCGGTTACCTCAGGCAGGGGCGCGCGGACTTAGCGGTGGACATACTCGAGCGCGCATTGAGTTTCGATCCGCGCCTCGCCGACGCGCACAGTTCGATCGCCGTGGCCTATGATCAACTGGGCCAGCCGGACGAAGCCGAAGAACATTATCGAAGGGCGACCCGTCTCGAACCCAACAATCCGGGCGCGGCGAACAGCTACGCGGTTTTCCTGTGCCGCCACGATCGTTGGGATGATGCGGAGAGGTATTTTCGGCGGGCTGCGGAGAATCCGCGCTACACGACGCCGGCAGCTGCGTTGGCGAATGCCGGCGTGTGTGCCCGGGCCGCCGACGAGTCGGATGTCGCGGAGCGATATTTTCGGGAGGCGTTGGCCAGAAATCCCGGGTATCCCGATGCGCTCTACCACATGACCGATCTCGCTTACCAGGACGAAAATTTCCTGCAGGCGCGGGCGTTCATGCAACGCTATCTGGAATCCGCGACCGCCAACCCCGAGATGCTCTGGCTGTGTTTCCAGATCGAGCAACAACTCGATAGCCCGATTCGGGCGCAGACCTGCGCGACACGGCTAAGGGATCAGTTCCCAGAGTCCGCCCAGGCCACACGGTTATTTCGGCTCGAGCGCGATGCAACAACACTATGACGACCAAGCCATGGCTGAGGATGGCTCCAGCAAGGAGCCGTCATCCGTAGGGCAGGAGCTTAGAACGGCGCGCGAGGCGCTGGATCTGCCCATTAAACAGCTTGCCGGCGACCTTCGCATCGAGCCCCACTATCTCGTCGCACTGGAAGAGAACGACTTCGGTGCGTTCTCGGCGCCGGTATTCGCTATGGGCTACCTGAAGCAGTACGCCATTCGCCTCGGCCTCGATGAGAAAGGACTACTCACTGACTATTCTCTCCAGGTCGGCGCGCAGGAGCCGCCGTCGCTGCGTACTCCGACCCTCCATTCGAATACGGATCAGCAACAAGCCCGCTGGCTTGTCGCAGCATCCGCCGTCGTGTTCGTCGTGGCGGCGAGCCTGATCTGGTGGTTCAGTACACCCGAGCCCCCAGCGCCTGTCGTGCGGCAGCCGGACGCGCGCGTCCCGGTCAGTGAACCCGAGGCGCCGGTCACTGAGACAGCCGAGTTCGGGGAAGCCGTCGTCGTGCCGCCCGTGCCCCTGGAGCAGCCCGTGCCTGTCGTACAGGCCGTGTCGCAGCAGCGCTTGGAGGCGCCCGTCGGGGCGCCCGCTGGCGTCGTCGAGCCGACGTTGCAGGTGGAAATCAGGTTCTACGAGGACTGTTGGACAGAAATCATCGATGGGCGAGGCGAGCGCCTGTTCTATGGGCTCGGCAGCGTCGGCGCGCAGACACAGTTCACGGCAACTCCACCACTGTCCTTCTTTCTCGGGAATGTCGACGGCGTCGTGCTGTTCGTCGACGAGATGCCGTATGCGATCCCCGCCGAGAGCCGGCGGGGTAATATCGCGGAATTCGTGATCCCCGAGTCCGCGGACTGACGCACCGTGGGCAAGCTCGTCCAGCCCATCCGCGGAATGAATGACATCCTGCCGGAGCAGAATCCCGGCTGGGCGGCAGTGGAATCCGCCGCAGTTGCCGTTTTCGATGCTTACGGCTACGAACGTATCCGGACCCCGGTCCTCGAGAGAACCGAACTCTATCGGCGCTCGATCGGTGAATCGACCGATCTCGTTGAGAAGGAGATGTACTCGTTCGACGATCGTAACGGTGACAACCTGACGCTGCGTCCGGAGGCCACCGCCGGAATCGTCAGGGCCGGGCTGAGTCACGGCCTGTTTCATAACCAGCAGCAGAAACTCTGGTGCAGCGGCCCGATGTTTCGCCACGAGAAGCCACAGAAAGCGCGCTATCGGCAATTTCATCAGCTCAGCCTGGAAGCTGTGGGTTTCGACGGCCCGGAGATCGATGCAGAAGTCATCGTCATGTCGGCGCGACTGTGGGAGCGGCTGGGTCTCAAGAGCCAGACGCTGGAGTTGAACTCCCTTGGCACGCCCGACTCGAGAGTCCAGTATCGTGAGGCTTTGGTCGATTATTTCGCCGGGTCTCGGGAGATCCTGGACGCGGACAGCGTGCGCCGTCTGGAAACGAATCCGTTACGAATTCTCGACAGCAAGAACCCGGAACTCCGGGAACTCATCGCGGCAGCCCCCGAGTTCAGCAACTATCTGGATCCGGAGTCACGCGACCATTTCGAGCGGGTCCGGCATCTATTGGATGATGTCGGTCTCAATTACGTGCTCAATCCACGTCTCGTGAGGGGGTTGGACTACTACTCCCGCACGGTTTTCGAGTGGGTCACTGATCGACTCGGCGCGCAGGGTGCGATCTGTTCCGGTGGGCGTTACGATGGCCTGATCGCCCAGCTGGGCGGTCGCGACACGCCGGCCGTGGGCTGGGCCTTAGGGCTCGAACGGGTTGTGGAGCTGCTGGCCGCCGAGGGTCGGGAGATCGCCGCACAGCCGCCGGACGCTTATCTGGTCACGACCGGTGACCAGGCGCGACGACGGGCCTTCGCGATCGCGGAGCAGCTCAGAACCGCGGTGCCGGGGCTGCGGTTGTCCTTCGACTGCGTAGCCGGCGGCATGAAGGCGCAGCTCAAGAGGGCGGACCGTAGCGGTGCCCGGTTAGCGCTGATTCTCGGGGACGACGAGCTTGCTGCCGGTCAGGTGAGCGTGAAGGCATTGCGGGAGAAGACACCCCAGGTGTCCGTGGAGCTGGATGGGCTGATTGCCCAGTTGCTCCGCGAGTGCACGCGTTGAGCGTAAAATAAAGCGAATTGCATAGAGCCGGGAGGCTTGTGTGGACGAAAATCTGTCAGACGACGAACAACTGGAAGTGATCCGCGAATGGTGGCGGGAGTATGGCTGGTACCTGATCGGAGGCGTGTTACTGGGCGTTGCGATCCTGTCAGGCATACGCCAGTACGACACCTACCAGCTGGACCAGTCCGAAGCGGCGGCGGCCCTCTATCAGGAGTTGGCGCGCGCGATAGCCGATGATGCCGATAACGATGCGCTGAGCCTGCTCGAGCAGCTCCGCAACGAGTACCCGTCCAGCCCCTACACGGATCAAGCGGGGCTGTCCATCGTGATCATGCACCTCGGCAACCAGAGCACGCGCGGGGCGATGGATTCGCTGCGCTATACGCTCGAGAACACGCCAGACGAGCACCTGGCAAAGATCGCGCGGTTACGGCTTGCGCGTTTGTTGGTTTCCAGTGGCCGTCATGACGAGGCGTTCGCGCTTCTTGACGGCGTCGATCCAGGCGCCTTTAGTGCGCGTTTCAGCGAGATCCGCGGCGACATCTACTATGCGCAAGGCGACTCGGATAGTGCCCGGTCAGCTTACAGCCAAGCACTAAACGACGAGCAGTCGGCGCTTGTGGACCGCGGCCTGGTCCAGATGAAGCTCGACGACTTGCCGGCAGCCGTCGTGCCTCTCGTCCAGCAGGAGGTCCTCACGGAGGACGACAGCGGATGAGAGCCTGGCTCGTCACGAGCACCTTGCTATTCGGACTGGGCGGCAGCGGCTGCGCGATGTTCGGCGGCGGTGACGAAGATCCGATCGAGCCGCCGGCCGAGCTCGTGCCGTTCGAAGCGACGCTGGAGGTGCGAAAAATCTGGACCGCCCGCGTCGGCGGTGATTCGGAGCGGTTGCGGTTGGGGCTTTCGCCAGCGACCGATGGCACGCGGATCTACGCCGGCGCCTACGATGGCCGAGCCGCGGCCTTCGACGCTCGCGAAGGCGATGAATTGTGGGCCGTAGACACCGACCTGCCGTTAGCCGCGGGTCCGGGCTACGACGATGGCCTGGTCGTTTTCGGCACGACGGACGGCGATCTGCTCGCGTTGGACGCCGAGACGGGTGAGGAGGTCTGGCGTCAGGCGGTCGGGAGCGAAGTCCTCGCTCCGCCGGCAATCGGCAGCAATGTGGTCGTGGTCCGCAGCGTCGATGGCCGGCTAAGAGGTTTCTCGACCGCGGACGGGAGGCTTCTGTGGTCCGTCGAGCAGAACGTCCCTGCGCTCACGATGCGTGGCAATACCGCTCCCTATATCGCCGGCGCTGTCGTCGTAACCGGTTTCGATAACGGCCGGTTGGGGGCCTATGAGATCATTAGCGGCGAGCCGATGTGGGAGGTCGCCGTTGCGATTCCGTCCGGCCGTACGGAGCTCGATCGCCTGGTCGATATGAGCGCGGGCCTGCAGGTAGTCGGCAACGACGTCTATGCTGTGGGCCTCGGACGCGCGGTCGGCGTGGCGCTCGAGACGGGTCTGGTGATCTGGCAGCAGGACTTGTCGAGCTACTCCGGGCTCGGGGCGGACTTCAATCATGTCTATGTCACCAACGAGTTCAGTGAAGTCGTCGCGTTGGACCGCACGGCCGGTACGCCACGATGGCGCCAGGACGCATTGCGGCTTCGGGATTTAACGGCGGCCAGCCGCTTCGGACGTGCGATCGTCGTTGGCGATCTGGAGGGCTATGTGCATTGGCTGGATCCCGACGACGGCAGCTTCCTGGCGAGAGAGCGAGCCTCGTCGCAACGCATCGCTGCCGCTCCGCTGGTCGTCGGCGCGAATTTATTCACTCAGTCCGAAGACGGCACGCTGGCGGCGTTTACGATCGTCGTCGATGACGCGGGCTGATCCCGGGTTGATGTCATCATGCTACCCGCAGTCGTTCTGGTTGGACGGCCCAACGTCGGCAAATCCACCCTTTTCAATCAACTGACCCGATCCAGGGATGCGCTTGTCGCAGATTTCCCGGGGCTTACGCGCGACCGGCGTTACGGCTTCGGCAGTCACGAGGGCCACGCCTTTATCGTCATCGACACCGGCGGCGTCGGCGATGAGGCCGGCGAGGTGCGCGCGTTAGCAGCCCGGCAAACCGAGGTTGCGCTGGATGAAGCCGACGCCGTCGTCTTCGTCGTCGACTATAAGGATGGCCTGACCGCCGCTGACGAGCGCG
>JAZFPW010000171.1:0-5824 GCA_036444815.1 Gammaproteobacteria bacterium | reverse complement strand
AGGCCCGGCGGCTCCATCATGGGCCAGGGAATCTCCACGGTCCAAGGCTCCTCCCAGGTCGTCGAATCCGTGATCGTGGCCTCGTACAGGAGCGTGTCGCCGGCGACCCGCGTGAAGCGTTCGACGACGTGCAGGTCGCCCGCGGTTCCTCGCCATTTCCTCTTGTCATGAAAGTTAGTCGTCTCGACGACGAGTGTGTCGCCCTCCCAGTGGCCACGTGACCATCCCAACCAATTGCGAATGATTTCTGGGGGGGATAGGGCACTACCCAGCGGGATGATGCGCACATCACTGTTGGCCTGCGTGATGAGTAGCAGGTGGTCCGGAGTCTGGACGATTTCAGACTCACCGATCTGCTGGGTGAATGGAACCCTGGGTGGCCCGGCCCCCAGAATGCAGCGCTCGTACGTGCCCCGAGATTCTAGCGTGTGACGCCGTTCCTGCGCCTGACGCCGTGCCCGCCCCTCTGGTGTCACGGCAGGAAGTTTTCCATCCGGCGGATCCACGATCAGCGCTGTGCGCAGGTTAGGTCTAAACGGGCTTTGCCAGTTGTCCATCCCGAATTCCGTCCAATCATAGTGCACGGTCGCCGGGTCGACAGAGGCGTCTCCGACGACAGCGCTCTGGAAGGCCTCGACCGCTTCCTGTGGGGTATAAAAAGGCTTTCCGACCAGCTCGTCGGGCCGTTCCAGCGGCGTATAGGCGACGCTCAGCCAATATCCCGCGAGGTCCGGATCGCCCCACGGCGTACGTGGGGACCCCTCACGAGGCCGCCTTGGGTCCCACACCCTTTCTATCGCCCCCGCGAGGGTGGCTTCGACATCATCTTCGAAGTAGGCAAGTGTCTCTTGTGATGTATGAGGGGAAGCCGCTCGGGCCGCCTCGACAGTCTCCGCTGACTGCTGATTCACGAGGGCGGATGGCGGCGTCTGGCCCGCGACATGGAGCGGCACCATCAGCGTCACCGCCATGATGACGTACGCAGCGCCTACCTGATAGACATTGCGCCTCTTGAGCTCCCCGAAAAATGACACCACGGCCCCCTAGCGACATCAGCGTCCGATTCTACCTACATGGGGCGGAAATCTCCGCAAAACTGGCTAGAAAATAGCGAGAGTCGGTCCTACTCAACCGAGCTCGTGCGGGCGCGCGCACTGGGCCGTGGACAACGGTGATTGAAGAGGCGTCCGAGGACGCCTAGAACATGAAATCGAGCCCCACGCTGAACAGCAGACTGTCGTAGTCGTAGATATCGTTATTCGCGTCCTCGTCCAGGTACTCGACGAGCGCCGCGATCTTCAGACGATAGCCAATCCAGCGGCCCAGTTCGGCTCGCAACGTGAACCGATCCGCCGAACGAGTCAGGGCTGTGAGGCTAGCCTGACTGCTGTCCGTCAGATACAGGTCGGGGTCGTGGTAGTCGGTCTGCCGCACGCTAGCTTCGAGGACCTGATACCAGTCAGCGTTGTAGTCCCAGTCCATTCGCACGCGTAACTGCAGGTTGTCTCTGGAATAGCTGCGAAAGCCCTGGAAGTTTACACCGGAGGCGTTGACCAGCAGCGTCGTCTCGTCGAGCCGATCCTCGACTCGGTAGCCGAGATCTACGCCCCAGTTAAGGCGATTCCCACCGGCAAGGCCGACTGTTAACTCGCGAAGCTCGCCCTCGTATCGACGGTACTGCGCGGTCGGACTCGTCACATCGGTGATCCGGACCGACGCCATCAAATCCAAGTTGCCGCTCAACGCGAACTCGTTGGAGAACGAGAAGTCCCGGTGATTTACGTAGTCTTCGCCCCCCAGTTGGTACTCGGTAAAGCCGAGCTCGAAACCCCAATAATATCCATCGCGCCCACCGTCGAGGTCAGCGAAGACATTAGTGGAGGCGATGTCATAAGCAGAAAACTCACTATAATTCTCGCGGTAGAGGGCACCGCCCAGGCTCAAACTGGGATAGCCCGTGCGGTTCCAGACCGGCACGGACCCGGCGAAGAACAGGGACACCGAGCTGTCTGCGGCATCCTGGACGGTGGTGTCAACGGGATCCAGAATTCCATCCACAACGTTCGTTTGCGTGGAGATGAAGGCGTAGCTGCGGGGCCTGCGTTGCGTGGGACCGGACTGCTCAGCGAACATCAGCGCCATCACCGAGTCATCAGCCCAGGCCTGCACTTCGAGATCGTCGTACTGATCCGCGGCCCGAGTGAACCACGCCTTGGCCGACGTGAAATTACCGCGTGCCTCGGCGATACGGCCCAGGTAATAAGCACATCGCGGCCCATGTTCCGAGTCCACTAACCCTCGAAGCAGCCGCTCTGCGTCGTCCAGCTCTCCCATGCGGTAGAGCACGAGCCCTAAAGAGTAGTTCGTCTCAACGGAAGGACCCTCGACTACGAGGACCGACTCGAATGCCTCGCGCGCAGTCTCGAGATCCCCTGCCGCGAAGGCAGCCGCGCCTGCGTTGAAGGTCGTGTTGGTATCGGTCTGCGCCACCACGTAGGCTGGCAGGGTCAAGATGAGCGCGACTAGAAGTCGCAGAGTAATTCGAGTCATGTTCCGGGCCCCGGGTTGGTTTGAAAAAAGTCGCTCCCGCCCACGGGGGGCGAGAGCTTACCGTGTGGCTGCAGAGATCTCTTTACCCGCCATTCGGGTCCGTTGTCGGCTGATCTCCGAATCGCCCGTCGAACCGGTCGCGCAGGCTGCCATCGGTCGAATCGCGCAGGAAGCCATCGTTCGAATCGCGGAGGAAATCCCGTCGCGTATCGCGCCTGGTCTCGCGACCATCTCTCTGTAGATCGGCCCGCAGATCGTCGTTGGCGGCAACGATATCCGAGACGAGCTCCCTTTGCTCTCTTTGTAACGTGCGCAGCACTTCAACCTGATCACCGAGATCGTCGCGTGTCGCGCCATCGTCCCGAAGGGATCTGAGATCGCCAGCCAAGACTTCGATGGCGTCGCGATTGTCGACCAGAACGAGCGCTTGCTCGTCTGTCGCGGCACCCAAGACAGCGTCAAAATTCTCATCGCGAACTGCGGCAACTGTTTCGATCTGGTCCTGACGGGCCTCCTGAACCAGGGATCTCAACTCCGCCTGAAGGTCTTCGTTGGCACCGATCTCAACACGAAGCTGATCGCTCAGCTCACGACGCAGCGAAACTAGATTCTCTCGCGCGTCAGAAATGGCGCCCTCATCGCGTGTCTCTGCATCCCGCAACGCAGCAAGCTCCTGTCGCGCGGCGTCGACAGCACCACGACTGTCTCGAAGCTCCTGGGCCGTCGTGTCGTCAACGAAGTTGAGGATCACGTCAAAGGCCGCACCGCGATCGCCGGTCGAGAACGGCTCCTGAGCGAAAACGGGCACTGAAGCAAGCGCCCAGATTAATATCCATGGGGCTTTCATAGTTGATCTCCTTTCATTGTTGCAACAGGTAATCCCTACCATCAGAGGGATGTCCAGAGTTACAAACGCCCTTCAACGACATCGGTTGACAGCCAGATATACGGGGGAGCAGCCGGAAAATACACGGCTCGGCCTTTAGAGTTAAGGACTTAGTCGGAATTCCAGTTGTTATGTGAAACGAGAGGGTCGAATGTAGACAACGCGACTATATGGGGATGGTGCCGGTGCACGGATTTGAACCGCGGACCTATTGTTTACGAAACAATTGCTCTACCCCTGAGCTACACCGGCATTCCCTTTAACTACTCATACGACGTCTGGACGTTCCGCCTTTTGGAGCGTGAGACAGAGGCACATCACGCAGATTGCGTGGCGGCGTCTCAGGCGACGGTCCGCCTCGCCGGCTTACGGTCTCGCACGCGAACTACTACGTCGACGCCCGCCCGCACCGTGCCGCGCGGCAGAGCGGTGTTGATCTGCAACGAGATCGCGTCCGGTGCGATATCGACCAGTTCACCGGAATCAACATTATAGAAGTGGTGGTGAGGCTTGATCGTCGGATCGTAATACTGCCGTGTCGGATCCACCGTGACCGTGCGCAAGAGTCCGTACTCGCAAAACAGATTAAGCGTGTTATAGACGGTCGCCTTGGAGATCTTCGAACCCATTGCACGTACGCCGGCTAGGATCTGGTCGGCCGAGGCGTGCTGCGGACGGGACAAGATCATCTCGCCGACATCCAGACGCTGCGACGTAGGCAACACGCCGAAGCTTTCCAACCGCTCTGCAATCTCGTCTCGTGTCACGGGATCTACTTGTTAAAAATCAGTAACTTGTCGAGTATACCCCGCGCCAGCCCCGGATAACAACGTCGGAACGAAACCCAATGCGGCGCCAAATCCGCCCGGACTGCTGCGTTTCTAGGCTCCCGGGCGGGGAGGACTACACGTAGCCTCCGCTCGGTCAGGTAGAGAGTTCCTGAGCGAATGCTTGCCACTGTCGATATTCCTCGGATGTGAACTGCGAACATGAACGGCATCGTCAGCGCCCGGCATTGTGGCTTCACGCTCTGGGAACTCCTGTGTGTCCTGGCGATCGCAGGAATCATCACGGCGTGGGGTGTGCCTGGGTTTAGAGGTTTTCTGTTAGATGCTCGCCGGACGGCGAACGTCAACGGCTTCGTCGTCGCGGTGCAGTTGTCTCGTAGCGAGGCGGCGAAGCGCGGAATGCCGGTCGTGCTGTGCAAGACGTTAGATCGTCGTGTCTGCGCAGGCAGCGAGCGCCGCTTCGACTCCGGCTGGATGGTGTTCGTCAATACGGACGAGGCCCGTCCTCCAAACCGCGGCCCTGACGAGGAGCTGCTGTACTTTCATGCGCCGAAGACAGCAGCGTCGATCACAGCCAACCGGCGATTGTTCGAGTTTCGCCCGTTTGGCTGGCGCAGCACGAACGGCACCGTGACCTTCTGCGACGCCCGTGGTAACACCCAGGCGCGCGCCGTCATCGTGAGTTATACCGGTCGGCCACGTGTAGCGGCGGAAGGACCCGGCGGTAGGACTCTTCTATGCGCGAATTCGCCGTGATTCGCGAATCGCGGCCGCCGTTACACGGGGAAGCCGTCCCTTGGTAAGGCGCCCGATGCTAGAGAGAAAACTACGAGGCTTCACGCTGCTAGAAGCGATGGTCGCGCTGACGGTGCTATCGGTAGGCATGATCGGGATCGCCGCGCTATACGCACAGGGACTCGGCGCCAGCCGCTCGGCTCTGTATCGGACTCAGGCCATCAATCTCGTCGCCGACATGGCAGACCGCATTCGCACCAACCGCGTTGCACGCTCGGCCTATTCCGGCCCGGCGAGTCATCACGGTTGCGATCCGCCAGGCGGCGTGGATTGCACGCCGGTCGAGATGGCTGCCCACGACGTGTTTCTTTGGGGCCGGCAGGTTCAGCAACTTCTGCCGAATGGTCGAGGCCGGGTCCAATTCAACGGCGCCACGTCACCGCCGGCTTACACGATTCTAGTCGCTTGGGTCGAGGTTGGGCAGGGAACGATCGAGCATCAAGTGGTGATCCACGTCCGAGAGACCTAGGCGACAACGTGCGCTCGTCGTGAACGCCTCTCGTCATCAAGCACTTGACCCGAGCGCGGCGACCGCTCGGCGCTGCAGGCCGGCTAGAGGCGTCACACTGATCGAGCTCATGGTGGCACTTACCATCGGCTCGTTCCTGATGATCGGCGCTATCACCGTGTTGATGCAAAGCAAGACCGCCTTTCGCGTGCTGGAGTCGGTCTCCCGCTTGCAGGAGAACGCGCGCTTCGCGCTCGATACGCTGGAACCGGACATTCGGCTGGCAAGTTATTTCGGGCTCACGTCCCGGTCCGGCAAGATCCAGGGCCGGGCGACACCGCAAGCACCGATTCCTCC
>JAZFPW010000170.1:0-2391 GCA_036444815.1 Gammaproteobacteria bacterium | reverse complement strand
GCGCTTCCGCCTCCCGCTCCTTGGCAAGCCGTGCTTCCTCTTCGGACTGCAGGCGCTCCGCGTCTTCGCGTTGTTGCCGCAGATCGGCCAGGCGCTGTTCTTCCACCAGGGTCGCCCGCTCACGGTCCTGCCGCGCGCTCTCGAGCCTCCGTTGCTCTTCTTCGAGCTGCCGCCGCGCCGCTTCCGCTTGCTCGAGCGCGACCCGTTCCTGTTCCTGCCGGCGGAGAATCTCGGCCTGATCCAGCTCCTCGAGCCGATCCATTTCCCGCTGAATCATCGCCTCATCCACGATTGTCGCTTCGATAGCCACCAGTTCTCCTGGCACCGGATACCGCGGCTGGCCCGAAAAACCGACGCCCAGCGTCAACACCAACGCCACTGCAACATGCAGTCCAGTAGACAGCACGACAGCGCCGGAGTGTTTTCGCAGATTCGAACCCATAATGCCGCTCGTTGCGCCTCCTCAGGGTACCTGGCGGAAGGTTTCCACCGGATCCGTGATAAAGCCAATTCTCTCGGCGCCGGCCTGCTGGAGCAGGACCATACCGGTGACCACGCGGCCGTAAGGAACCGCCTCATCCGCTTTGACCAGTACCGGCGTCTGAGCGTTCCTTCGGAGTACTGCCGCAGTTCTGGCGAGGACCGTTCGCTCGTCGATGGGTGACTCTTGGTCGTCCCCGATATTGAGATAGAGCTGTCCCTCCCGATCGATGCTTAGGACTAGCGGCTCATTGTTCCGCAACAGCTCGGGATCCAGGGGATCCGCTGCCGCATTCGGTAAGTCGACCTTGATCCCCTGGGTCAACAGGGGTGCCGTGATCATAAAAATAATCAGCAGCACAAGCATCACGTCGATATAGGGCACGACGTTTATTTCGCTCATCAGTCGGTGATGACGCGCGCGGCTCACGCGGCTGCTCCTTCTGCCTCTGCGGCATGGCGTTGCAGGATCGCAGAAAGTTCCTCCGTGAACGTATCGAAGCGAACTTCCAGACGCCCCACCTTATCGGCATAGCGATTGAACGCGATCACAGCCGGGATGGCCGCAAATAAGCCCATCGCCGTCGCGAGCAATGCGTCCGCTATCCCGGGTGCCACAAGAGCCAGCGTCGCGCTTTGCAGATTCGCCAATGCCTGAAAAGAATTCATGATGCCCCAGACGGTACCAAACAGTCCGATATAGGGGCTCGTCGAGCCGACCGTCGCCAGAAAAGCCAGGTTGTCTTCCAGCCGGTCTACCTCTCGCAACTGCGACACACGCATCGAGCGGCGCGCACCCTCGAGCATCTGATCGCCGGTCAGCCCACGTTGTTTCTTCAACCGGCCAAATTCACGGAAGCCGGACTCGAACATCCCCGCCATGCCCAGCTGCGGGTCGGTACTGGCGGCGATATCTCGATACATCACCGACATGCTTCCACCGGACCAGAATCGCGACTCGAAGTCATCGGCCGCAGCCACGGACTGTTTCAGTATCCGGCTCTTCTCGATGATGATCGTCCAGGACGCAATAGACGCGAACAGCAGCAGCAACATCACGAGTTTCACGACCAGACTCGCGTTCAATACCAGGGAGAGAATGGATAGATCGGAGTTCATTGTCTTAGCGCGCTCACAAGGATCGCCGGCACGCGCCGTGGTCTCAGTTGCTCGGGGTCCAGGCACGCGACCTCCGCGACCCCGCGACACAATAGCTCGCCGTCAGGAGACTCGCGGCGAACGCTCTGATCGAGAATGACTCGGGCTCCCTTCAGCTTCGCTAGCTCCGCAGTGATATACAACATGTCGTCCAGCCTCGCCGGCCGAGTAAATCTGACTTCGATGCCTACCAACACGAATATGACGCCTTCCTGTTCACGGACGCGATTGTGTTCGACCCCGTGGTCGCGCAGCCATTCGGTCCGCGCCCGCTCCAAATAGCGGAAATAACTCGCGTTGTAAACCACACCCTGCGCATCAGTGTCCTCTAGATACACCCGAACCGGGAGAACGAACTGGCCCATCGCACGCTCCGGCGTCAGTCAAAGAGGCCCGGTCCACCCGGAGCATTCGAGGACTTCGGTAGAGCCACGTCGAGATGTTGATACGCGTTCGGGGTCGCGATTCGGCCCCGTGCCGTGCGCTGCAGAAGCCCTTCCTGTATCAAGAACGGCTCGACGACGTCTTCCAGCGTGCCGCGCTCCTCACCGATAGCCGCGGCCAGATTGTCGATGCCGACCGGCCCGCCTTGAAACTTCTCGATGACGGTCATCAGGAGCTTGATATCCATGCTATCGAAACCATGCGGGTCTACCTGGAGCAGATCCATCGCCGCCCGGGCGACGTCTTCGCTGACACGACCGTCGGCCTCTACCTCGGCATAGTCACGCACCCGCCGGAGCAGCCGGTTGG
>JAZFPW010000169.1:0-6468 GCA_036444815.1 Gammaproteobacteria bacterium | reverse complement strand
CGATGGTCGGCCGACCCAGGACCCGGACGTATTCCGCCAATTCCTGCCGCAGATCAAACGCAGCACGAACGCGGTCATCAATATCACGACCGGCGGCAGCCCGCACATGACGGTGGACGAGCGCCTGCAACCGGCGATGCAACTAAAGCCCGAGTTGGCGTCGCTGAACATGGGTTCGATGAACTTCGGCCTATACCCGATGCTGAAGCGCTTCACCGAATTCAAACATTCGTGGGAGCGAGAACACCTCGAGAACAGCCGCGACCTGATCTTTAGAAATTCATTCGCGGACATCGAACGCATCCTGACGACCTGCGGCGCAAACGGTACGCGTTTCGAGTTCGAGTGTTACGACATCTCGCATCTCTACAATCTCGCGCACTTCCTCGACCGCGGCATGGTCAAGCCGCCGCTGTTCGTGCAGAGCGTCTTCGGCATCCTCGGCGGCATCGGCACGCACCCCGAGGACCTCACGCACATGCGCCGCACGGCGGATCGGCTCTTCGGCGGCGATTATCAATGGTCGATCCTCGGCGCCGGTGGCAGCCAAATCCGGCTGGCGAGTATGGGCGCGGCGATGGGCTCTAACGTCCGCGTCGGCCTGGAAGATTCACTGTGGGCAGGCCCGGGCAAGCTCGCGGAATCGAACGTAGAGCAGGTTATGATGATTCGCGAGGTCCTTGACGGACTGTCGTTGGAAGTCGCGACGCCGGACGAGGCGCGGCATATGCTCGATCTCAAGGGTGGCGATCAGGTCGCGTTCTGATTCGATCACTCCGACTCGATCCTGCCCCGGCTGCTGATCCGCAGGCCGTCGCTCAGGCGGATAAGCGAGTCCATATGGATGAATCGCCTCGACGAATTTCGATGCGGGTCGCCTCTTACCCATAGAGTATCGCCGGCCTTGAGTGTGCGTTGGTCCAGGCCATGGTCTCGCAGGCCCTGAGGACTGCCCCACTCGATCGTCCATTGCTCGATTTTGCCGTCATCGTTGGTGACACGGAGCATGATGGACGAATGCGGGTTACGAAAGACCATCCGCCAGATCACGCCCGTGACTGCAACGGTCTTGGATGCATCGTAATTGGTCGACCAGGAGTGATGGGCGTGGGCATTGGGCGCAATGGCGAACCCCCATGCCAGAGTCGCGTAGACCGCAGCGACGTGACGACGCCTGAACTCATCGACCAATGACGGCACTCGTATCCCCGGCTCCCACGTAGTCTGGACGTTACCGGCGGGGGCAAGGTGTTGCAACTTTATTTCATCGGTCCACGGTGCCAGCACAGCGCTAGACAACTGCTACACTCGGGCCCCGACCGCGGTCGCCGTTCCAGAGAGCCGGCATGACGATGATGGAAAAACTAGGTGCGGGAAGCCAGTTCCCGACGATGAACCTTGACCTAGTCAACGGCGACCGGATGGCCATTCCAGCGGAGTTCAGTACCCCGTATCAGGTCCTGCTCTTCTATCGTGGACACTGGTGACCTTACTGCCGCCGGCAGTTGGCTGGCTACGAAGCGCTCGAGGCGCAGTTTGCCGAAGCCAGCATATCGATACTCGCCGCATCGGTCGATCCGCTGGATAAGGCAACCGAAGTACAACAGGAGCTAAGCTTCCCGATCGCCTACGGGGTCACGAGAGAGCAGGCCGATTCGATCGGCGCATGGTGGGAGGATCGCCGAGCGATCATCCAACCGTCGGAATTTGTCTTGGCTGGCGACGGCGAGGTGTTGTCGGCTACCTATAGCACGGGCCCGGTCGGGCGTATGGACGCAGGCGACGCGCTGAAGCTCGTCCAATTCCTGGAGAGTAAGCGTAACGCGTAGTACGCGGGACTAGCGGCAGATTCTACTAGGTGTGTTCTTCGCTAGTTCGTGCAATCGAACGGCTCGACCGTCACGGCCGGTAACCACAACCAGCTCTTATCGAGCAACACCGGTTCGGTGAAAGTCGCGGGATCCGTGACCGTCATCGTGTAGTCGAGGCGACCACCGTCATCCTGCAACATAAACGTCTCGACAATCTGAACGGCGCCGCTGACCGGTATGCCTCGCGTGTTGAAGTGACGCCAATTGATCCCGGTCGTCTCAGCCACGAGCGTCGCGCCATCCCAGCGCCCTACCGTATAACCGAGCGGCCTGGGTTCGGTCCACTCCGGATCACGGCCATTCAAGTGAATCGTGCGGACCGTATCGTATTCTTCTTGCAGCAGCACGACGTTACCGTCCCGTTCGACGATCTCCATCGGGTAGGGCTGCTCCATGATCGTGGGCATGCCCTTCGGCGTGCAGTTCAGCGTCGGCGCGTCGGTTGCCGGATTGAATGCCGCAACGGCCGCTTCAGCCGCTACCGTCAATGGATAGCTGTCATTCCAGAGCGCGCCCGCACCACCGCCCTGAACAGGCGTACTCCAGACGCGAAAGATGCCGAGATCCGGCCGCGAGCGATCGCCTTCGGAACCGAACCCGGGGCCGGTCGTACCCAGCGCCTGCTCGGACCAACGAGGCCCCTCGTTGCTCAGCACGACTTCCTCGCCGCCGGCCAGTAGCAGGTTGCGTAGATAGAGTTGGTTGGAGCCGTCGACGGCCGGATTTCCCGCTACCCGGATCCGCTCTCCGACCGCTAGAAGCTGACGGTCCAGGCCGCGGCGACGCAGGCTGCTCAGCGACGTCATTTCCATGTCCCATTCCACGGCCTCGCCGCTTTCATCAGGGACGCTGAGTGAGAAACGTACGTGCGGGTTGCGCCAGAGCACGCTGGTGACTTCGCCCTCTGCCTCGGTAATCTCGCTCGTGTCGAAGGTCCCGGCGACACTATGGTGGGCGAGCGCCGCGAGCGGCACCAGGAGCATGCCGCCGACGAGGCCGGCGCCTTGCACGCTTTTTCTCATCGTTGATCCCCTGCGATCTGGTTGTGGCTCAGTATAGCGTCTGTCTCAATCGGCGCTGACCACCGCAGTCGCCTTGACCTCCAGCAGTATGCCCGGACGCGCGAAGCCCACGACCGTGATCAACGCGCTCGACGGGTAGTGGCCGGCCTCGAACTTGGTCGCACGAATGTCGATGAACGGATCGCCATAACGCGTATCGCCGATGTAGACGGTCATCGTCACGATATCGGCGAGCGTACCGCCGAAGGTCGCAAGCCGCTCTTCGATGACTCTGAAGATCTCGTGGGTCTGCGCGTCGAAATCGCCGGCAAGCGAATTGCCCGCCGCATCCAGAGGGGCGGTCACGCCCGCGAGCCAGACGGTCTTGCCGCCCTGCGTCACGACGGCCGGAGAGAACGCTCGGCCCTCGGTCCATTCCAGTGTCAGATACTCCCTGGAGACCGGCCCTTCGTCCTGCGCGTTGGACACCACCGGCATCGTATAAAGAAACGACACGGTCGCCAGCAGCGCCACTCGGCGTGTCAAAGAGAAGATTTCTGACTTCATCGTGATCTACCTCCGCATATTGTTATTAATTCGATGCGCCCGGCGCTAGCCTGGGCAAGCGGCCTTCCATCTCCGACGGTTAGGCGACTACGCGTCGGCCTGCAGCGTACATTCGTACCGCTTGATCTGCTCGCCCGGCACCCAGGCCCAGTGCCCGCTCAACGTCACGGGCTCGGTGAAATTCACCGGGTCGATGATCGTCGCCTGCCAATCCAAGCGGCTGTCATCGTCGCCCAGCGTAAATCGCTCGACGATCTCGGCGTCCGGACTCTGGGGCGTGCCGACATCATCGAAGAACGGATAATCGACGTCGGTCGTCGTGACGATCAATGTATTCCCCTCCCAGCGACCAACCGAGAACCCCATGTGCGAGGCCGGTCGATCGGCAGCACTCGCGTCAGCGTTCATGTGGATGGTTCGAACACCGTCCCATTCTTCCAGGCGCATGACGATCGTTTCTCCCCGATCCGTAAAATCGATCGGATACGGGTTGTCCATCGCGACCGGGATACCGGGTGGAATGCAGCGCAGTGCCGGATCGTCCGCGAGCGGGTCCCACGCGTCCCTGCCTGTCTGCCCGGCCGGGGTCAGCGGCCACACGTGCGTGCCGCTTCCGGTGTTGGGTCTCGATCGGGGCGTCCACACGCGGAAGATGCTGCGCGCGGTAGCTTCCGCGTCGGCAACGACATCATCATCGAGCGCAAGCTCCTGCGGCAGCGGGGCCCCTCCGGGCCTCCGTACGCGCGCCGCCAGATTGGGATTCAGTACCACCTCGTCGCCGCCCGGCGGGACGACGAAAACGACGAACATCGAATCGAGGCCGTGCCTGGAGGCCGGCCCGGATACTCGGATACGGGCGCCGACTCTGATGACGTCGTCGCTAATCCCGAAACGCTGCAGCGTATTCACGGAGCCGGCTTCCATCGTCCACGACGCGACGGCACCATCGCTGTCGGCGACGTCGATCGTGAACCGTATGTGTGGATTTCTCCAGAAGACCGAAGTGATCTCCCCTTCGAGCTCGACAAGCTGATTCATATCGTAGAACGCGCCGAACGAGTGATGGGCATTCGCCGTGACGGACACGATCAGGCTACTGATAATCAGGCTGCAACGTCTCATAACGATCTATTCTCCATCTGGCGTCCATAGGATAGACGCCGGCGGGGATTCGGGAGTCCACCCGAGTCGCAGGGACTAACGGGAATTCTAGACTAGATCGCAGTCGGCTTGTGTTAATTCCGGAGAGATTCGCGTCTCGCCATCTAGCGTGACGCTATTTGGGCTAGTCCGATGAGTCGTTGAGGCGGTCTAGCAGTTCAGCCGGTGGCAAATAGCCACCCAGCTGTTCACCCGACTCCGAGAACATGGCCGGCGTCCCTCGTACGCCGACGAGTTGCCCCAACTCGTAGTGATCGCTGACGGGCGAGGAATCGCACGTCTCATCCGGAATCTGGCCACCCAGTTTCGCAAGTGTCAGAGCACTGTTCCGCGCCTCTGGACCGGAGCACCAGACCATGTCCGCCTTGAACCACGAGTCGGTATCCGGACCCGTCCTGGGATAGAACAGGTAATGAATTTCAATGCCCAGTTCGTTGACCTTGGCGATCTCGCTGTGAAACTGCCGGCAATAGCCGCAGTCGATGTCGGTAAAGATCGTCACCGTGTGCTTCACGTCCTCGGGCTCGGGGCTGAAGATGATCATGTCGGCCGTATCGATCCCGGCCAACACGTTCACGCGTTCCCGCGCACGCCGTGCCTCGGTCACGTTTTCGTTCGTACTGAGATCATAGAGGTCGCCCTGCAGAAGGTAACGACCGTCGGCGGTCACATAGGCAATGTTCGAGCCGATCGCTATTTCATAGACACCGGGCATCGGGGAGTCCGCAATCTCGGAGGCCTCCACGCCCACCAGCAATGCGGCGAGCTCTTCCTTGCTCAACTCGCCATCCTCCTGCGCCAACGAGACGGCGAGGAAGAGGCTCAACGGCAGTATCGACCATCCGGCTTTCACGGGGCGCTCCGCGTGGGTACGTCTTCGGATCTAAGCATTAAGACCCCTTACAACAAGCGTAGTTCAGAGGCTGCAGCGGGATAGTAGCAGAATCGCTAGAAGCCGCGGGAACGACTAGCCCCGGGGGTGGTGGCGAGAATGGAGTTCCTTCATGCGTTCCCGCGCGACGTGAGTGTAGATCTGTGTAGTCGATACGTCGCTGTGGCCGAGCAGCAGTTGGATAACACGAAGATCGGCGCCGTTGTTCAATAGATGAGTCGCGAAGGCGTGGCGTACTGTGTGTGGCGAGAGCTTTTTCCTCACGCCGGCCTTTTTTCCGTAGCGTTTGATGATGTGCCAGAAAGCTTGACGGGTCATACGGTCACCGCGCCGGGTCGGGAACAGGTAGTCCGTCTGGCGCTCGAGAAGAATCTCGATACGGGCACCGTCGATGAAATCTCGAAGCCAATCCTGAGCTTCGCCGCCAAGCGGAATCAAGCGCTCGCGGTTGCCCTTGCCGATGATCCGGATGACGCCCTGACTCAGATTCATCTGGCTCATCTTCAGGTTGATGAGCTCTGAAACCCGCACGCCTGTGGCGTATAGCAACTCAAGCATCGCCCTATCGCGATGGCCGAGCGGTTCGGACACATTGGGTGCCGCCAGGAGGGCATCGACTTCGTCCTCGGTCAGTGACTGTGGTAACGAGCGGCCGATCTTCGGCATCGCAATCTCGGCGGTCGGATCCGCAACGATCACGCCTTCTCTAAGGAGATAGCGGTAGAACCGTCTAAAGCTCGACAACTGTCGCGCCGTAGATCGAGGTTTCGCCCCACCCTCTACGCGCCAGGATATGTACTCGAGGAGATCGGCCTTCGATGCGCTGCCGAGTTCCACGTCGCGGCCCTGCAGGCGCTGGTCGAGTGCCAACAGATCCGCACGGTAGGCGTTTAAGGTATTCTCGGAGAGCCCTCGCTCCATCCAGATAGCGTCTAGAAAGCGGTCGATGATAACTTTCGAATCCTTCGGGCGATCA
>JAZFPW010000168.1:0-2771 GCA_036444815.1 Gammaproteobacteria bacterium | reverse complement strand
ACTCGTCGTAGCCCAGGCCCAGCCGCTCCATGGTCCCCTTGCGGTAGTTCTCTATGACGACATCGGCGGTCTTCAACAGGCGCCGCAGTATCTCCGTTCCGGCAGGCTTTTTGAGGTCGACCGCGATTCCGCGTTTATTGCGATTCAGCATCATGAATGCGGCCGGCTCACCGTCGATGTCGGGCGGGATAAAATCCCTCGCCGTGTCGCCGCCCGGCACCCGCTCTACCTTGATGACATCGGCACCCATGTCCGCGAGCATCCGGCCGCATACCGGTCCGGCCATGATATGGGCCAGCTCGACGACGGCCAGGCCGTTCAGTGGACCCGAATGCGCGGCACTCATCTGTCAGCGCCCTTTGAAGTCGGGCTTCTTCTTCTCGAGGAACGCCTCGTAGCCGATGCGATAGTCCTCCGTGTCGTACGCCGCGAATCCCTCGTCGATCTCTTCGGGCGTCAGCGGGGCGGGGTCCGCTAATCGGCGTATGAATTTCTTATGCCAGCGGTTGACCAGCGGCGCGCGTTCGGCGATGCGCCGCGCCAGCGAGTAGGTCGTCTCGAGGAGCTCGCCGTCAGGCGTCACACGGCTGACTAGCCCGAGTTCATGGGCTCGTGTGGCGTCGAAAACATCGCCGCCGAGCAGGATCTCCAGCGCGCCCGCGGTGCCGGCGATGTCTGTCAACGTCGTCACTTCGGCGTAGGACATCGTCAGCCCGAGGCGATTGATCGGTGCGCCGAAGCGGCTGGAAGCGCCACAGAGCCGAAGGTCGCAGGCGCTCGAGAGCTCCAGTCCGCCGCCGACACAAACGCCGTTAATCGCAGCGATGACAGGATGCCGGCACTGCCGGACCGCAGTCAGGCTCGTGTCGATGATCTCGCCGTAGGCGCGGACCTGGGCGCGCGTGCTGCGGTGTTGTGCGAACCCGGCGATATCGGCGCCGGCCGAGAAGGCCTTTTCGTCTACCCCTCGGATGACGACACAGCGAACTGCCTCGTTCTCGTGCAGCTCGACGGCGAGCTCGCCGAGACGGACCCAATGGGGCAGGTCCAGCGCGTTGAGCTTCTCCGGACGATTCAAGACGATCGTCGCGACGGCGTCGTCAGTTTCTACGTAGACGGGTTCGGACATGATCTAACTCGCTACTAATCTTGTCGGCCGGCCGGACCTCGGTCGGGTCAGCGATAGAATAAATTCACCAGGCTCATCGGGATCGCCGGGACGTATGTCACGAGCATCAGCACCGCGAACAATACCGAGATGAAGTAGATATTAACTCTGCTGACATCCCAGATGTCCGCCTTGGCGATCGAGCAGGCCGTCACGAGGACGCTCGCGACCGGCGGTGTCTGTTGCCCGATCCCCAGGTTCAACGTAACGACCAGGCCGAAATGCACGGGGTCTATGCCCGCCGCAAACACCAGCGGCATCACGATCGGTACGACCAGGATGATCGCAGCGGCCGAGTGCAGGAACAACCCGATAGCTAGGAAGAAGACGTTTAGCAACGCGAGTACAGCCCAGCGATTCTCCGTGAGACCGATAATGCCCTGCGCGACGCGCTGTGGGACCTGTTGCTCGGTCAGAAACTCGCTCAGCAAGGCGGATGCCGCGACCAGCAGCATCACGACCGCCGTCTGTATCGCGCCTTCGATCATGGCACGCCGGAGCCGTTGCCAATCGAGCTCCCGGTAAATAACGCCGCCGATGAAGATGGCTGCGACGACAGCCAGCCCCGCTCCTTCGGTTGCAGTCACCCAACCCGTGAAGATGCCACCGAGAATTATAATCGGGAGAGACAACGCCCAGATCGCCTCTTTGAACGTCTCCGCTACGCGTCGAAGTTGGAACGCGGTTTCAACGGGAAAATTGTGGCGGACCGCCATCGCATAAGAGACGCCCATCATCAGCAGGCCACCGATCACGCCCGGAATGATCCCGGCGACGAACAGCTCGACGATGGAACTGCCCGACATGACGCCGTACAGGATCATCGGTATCGACGGCGGAATAATGACGGCGAGTGTGGCCGACGACGATGTTACGGCCGCCGCAAACGGGGCCGGATATCCTTTGGCCTTCATCTGTGGAATCAAGATCGACCCGAGCGACGCGACATCCGCGACGGCGGATCCTGAGATCTCGGCGAAGAACATCGACGCTGCTGTCGTGACCATGGCCAGCCCGCCGCGAACGAACCCGATTAGGGCCGACGCGAACGCGATGAGCCGGCGCGAGATGCCGGACGAGTTCATGATCGCGCCGGCAAGGATGAACAGCGGGATGGCGATCAGCGAGAATTTCGTGGCGCCGGTATAGAGGACCAGCGCGACGTTGGGCAGCGCATCGACGCCGGACGTCAGGAATACCGCTACGACGGTGACAGTGCCCAAAGCGATCGCTATCGGCACGTCGATCGCGACGAGCAGGAGCAGTCCAAGGAAGAGCAGCAGCAGGATCATCCGGGACGCTTGCTGGCCGCGTCTCTCAACGCCGGCCAGATTTCGGCAAAGCTCAAGAGCTCAGCGATGATGAACAGCACAGCCCCGATCGGAATAGCGGACTGGGCGACGCGCGCCGAGACGGCGGGCAGGCTAGCTAGATAGATGCCGTCCAAAACCTGCAGAACCCGCCAGCCGGCCCACGCGACGAGGACGAAGAAACCGACCACGATGAGTTCTCGACAGACGACGAGATACAGCCGGACTCGGGGGCTCGTGCTCTGGACGAGCTTCGGAAAGCCGATATGCGCCCGCTTCAGGGCAGCGAGTGA
>JAZFPW010000167.1:0-3436 GCA_036444815.1 Gammaproteobacteria bacterium | reverse complement strand
AGAACGCCGTGACGCTTGGCGAAAGCGAACGGGAGATGTCGCTCCCGTGGTTGTGCTACCTCAGCTTCGCTAAGCTCCAGGTCAGCCGCCATCGGCTTCGGACTCTTGACTTTGTACTGGAGGCGGCGTCGGCATCGGCACAGGTGCCGAGATTTCCGGCAGCAATGGGCGTTCCGCGTTTCTCATCAGCGGCACGGGTTCCTCGGCCTGTCGCAGCTGTAGGTCCCTGATATAGCTGTACTTTGCGTCGGTCTCGAAGCTCGCCTGGACGCTGTCGCGCAGGATGGTCGGGCGGATGAAGACCATGAGATTCGTTTTCACCTTCTCGGTGGTACGGGCCCTAAACAGCCAGCCCAGCCCCGGGATGCGGCCGAGGAAAGGCACGCGTTGCTCGCTCTCCCGGAGCTGATCGTCGATCAGGCCGCCAAGCACCAGGATATTCCCATCCTCTACGTAGACAGTCGTCGTAATAACTCGGTTGTTCGTCACGAGGTCGACCGCGCCGGACGCGCCGCTGCTGATACTGGAGGTCTCCTGCTCGATCGTGAGTTTCACGCCTCTGCCCGAATCTATCTGCGGCGTAATCTTCAGGCTCGTACCGACTTCCTCGCGCTGGATGGTCTGGAACGGGTTGACCGCGCCTGCGGCGGCGCCGGTACTAGTGAAACTTCCGGTCAGGAACGGCACCTCCTGGCCGACCCTGATCTCCGCTTCCTCGTTGTCCAGCGTCACGATGGTCGGAGTGGAGATGATATTCGTCGTGGCGTCCCCGCGGAGCGCGCTCAGGATCGCCGCCCAACTCGTGCCGTTGTCCCGGATCTGCCCTACGGCTAGCACCGCACCTTCCGGCAGCGCGGAGGGGTCGGGTGTGCCGCTGGCGCTGGCACTGCCGAGCTGGATAATGCCGGGGACCGTCGAGCCGAAGTTCGTGAACGCGACCGGATTGTTCGAGCCACTGCCCTCGGCGGCCCAAGAGACGCCGAACGTGGCAGCGATGTCAGTACTGACTTCGACGATAATCGCGTCGACTTGGACCTGAGCACGCGGGATATCCAACCGGTCGATTACCGAGTTCATGTCCTGGACGACATCGGCCGGGGCACTGATGACGAGCGCGTTGGTGCCCGCGTCGGCCCAGATACTGACGCCCTGGGTGGAATCGCCTGCCGCGCCGGTGGTTCCGACGGCCGAAAATTGTGCCTGCAGGTTGGCTGCCAGGTCCTCCGCGTCTGCGTGGTCCAGGTAGCGGACGCGGGTATCGCCACCGCCCTCGTTCGGCGTATCCAAATGAGCGATCAGCGCACGATAACGAAGCCGCCCGTTCAGATTGCCGCTGATCAGCACGCTGTTGGTACGCGCGTCGGCGGCGATTCGTGCGGTGGGCGCGCCGCCCGCGGCCGCGGCCGCCTGATTCAGCGTCGTGAGCATGCGAACCACTTCACTGGCCGAGGCATTCTCCAGGCGGATCACTTCGATGTCCTCAGCGCCGGCCTGGTCCATGCGGGCGATAATATTCAGCATGCGCTTCACGTTGCTCGCCCGATCGGCGATGATCAGAATATTGGAAGTCGGATGCGCCGTCAGGTGGCCGTATTGCGGGACCAGCGGGCGCAGAATCGGCACGAGCTGGGCCGCGCCGATGTTCTGCAATTGGACGGTCTGAGTCACGAACCGGTCGCCGTCGGCTCCTATCTCAGCGCCAGGCTGTTGCCGCGCGTTGGCATCGAGTACGATCTTGACGACGTCGCCGGCTTCCAGCGCCGCGTAACCGTGAACCTGGAGTGTGGCGAGAAATGCATCGTAGAACGCGTCGGGGGACATGGGCGTGTATGACAGCAGCGTCACGTCGGCATTGACTCGCGGGTCCACGAGGAAGTTTCGCCCGGTGACTTCGCCCACCGCCTCGATAATCTGGCGAATGTCGGCCTCCCGATAGTTGGGCATGATCTGCTGCCCGGCGTCTTGAGCCAGTGCGGAATTCGCGCTGCCGAGCCCGACGACGAGCCCTAGCGCCACAACCCTTAGTCTGTCTAGCATCGCGTAGTGTCTGTTCACGGGCATTCCCTACAGTTTGCTCCGGCCGAGGTGTCCTACTGACGACCCTCCGCCAGTACCGCCAGTTGACTGGTATCGATCGTTAGAACTTCGGGTTGACCATTCCGGAGGACGGTGACACTGGCTACCGTGGTCTCACCGAGGGCTTCAAAAACCTGCAGGCCGCGGCTCGGGTCTGTCATCGAGGTGCCGTTGATCTCGGTCACGACGTCGCCGGGCCGTAAGCCGAGTGCATCGAACTGTCCACGTGCCTCGCCCGGATTGAGTCGAAAACCGACCATCTGGCCCTGCTCGATATGGGGTACGATCCGGATCACGTTGGTGATGCGCGAGGCATTCTCGCTGATTACCGCCCTCAATGACGAAGGGGAGACGACGGGCGCGGGCCCGGCCGGTCGAAAGGCGGCCGTTGGGGCTCCGGAAGAGAGCTCCTTGGGTAGTCGTAGCGTCTCCAAATTGCCAGCCCGGTTCAGCAGGACGCGATCCCCATACACGGCGTGAAGCGTCGTACCGCGGCCGCCGTCGATGGCGTCATCGACGAAGTAGATTTTGTCCTGGCCGCGATCGTCAGCGATGATCGCCCAGCCGGTCTCGCTGTCCCGGAACGACACGGTGCCGCGCAGCTCCAGATTCAGGTTCGTGTCGGGCGCGTCCACAATGGTCTCGGTCACCGCTACCACGCTCTGCGACGCCTCGCCGAACAGGTGGCTGCCGGTAATACTGGAGAAGTCCAGGTACGCGGCGTCTGAGCCCGCCCGAGCGGCTGAAGCGCCGACGGTCGGGGCCGGTGCGTCCACAGGGGTACCGGGGATGATCGTCCAGGTCAGTTCCGCGAGTTTACTGGCCAGCGCCACGATCAACAGGGCGCTTACGATGTGGGGCAGGTAACGATTCGCGGCTCTCGCCCATTCCTCGGGCGGGTGCTCCTTCCACTGGAGAATTCGTGTCGCGACGTCCATCAACGCGTGTGGGAACCCCATGGGTTGCCGACCTAACCCATCATGATAGGCAGGCTAGCGCAGCGGGACAAGTAGCTTAGGCGCCCGTTTCGGGCCTTTTCGACTCCTCAGCAGTGAAAACCGGGTCTGTCATCGCGTATTCGCCCCGCGCCGACCTTTAAATTCCGTCGCCAGGCCCGATAATATTGGGCTATGGCGGACGAACCTGACAAAGTCGGCGTTGCAGGCGACCATGGGCTTGCCGTGGAGGAGGCCCGTCCGCGGCTGAAGAAACCGTCCCTATACCGGGTTGTGCTACTGAATGACGACTACACTCCGATGGAATTCGTGGTGCAGGTGCTACAGAAAATTTTCTCCATGGAGCGCTCGACGGCGACCCGCGTTATGCTTGAAGTGCATACCCAGGGTAAGGGAATCTGCGG
>JAZFPW010000166.1:0-3821 GCA_036444815.1 Gammaproteobacteria bacterium | reverse complement strand
AGTCCGATGGCGAGTCCATGTCCGAGTACGAGGCCCAACACCGTCGCCGCGCAGCCGATCACACCGGCTTCGAGCAGAATGCTCAGCAGCATCTGCCGGCGGCTGACGCCGAGTGCACGCAGGACGCCGAAGATCTCTCGCCGCTGCACGATCGCAAACGACATCGTGGCGTAGATAAGAAACACGCCCACGAGGAGCGCAAGTAAGCTAAGTGCCGTCAGGTTGAGCCGGAAAGCACGTGAGATCTCGCTGAACGTCGCGTTGCGACTCTCGGCTGGAAGCAAGCGTACACCCGGGATCGCCAGCGCGGTGAGTCGCTCGACTTCGTCGGCGGTGAGCACAAGGTCGACTCGCGTCACCGCGGCGGTCGCGAGTAACTCCTGTGCACTGGCTATATCCGTGACGATCGGAAGGCTCGAGCCGCCGGGATCCAATGTGGCTTCGCGGATCGTCCCGACCACCTGGACGGTCGTGACGCTACCGCCGGCAATCAGGCCGAGAGTCGAACCGTTCTCCAAGCCGAATTCCGACGCCAGCGCTTCCGGCACCAAGACGCTGCGTGGCTCGACGATCAGGCGCGCGAGATCAGACCCGCGACCCGGCACGAATCCTGAGAAGCCCCGAAACCCCGTCTCCTCTAGCGGATCCACTCCCAGTAACGTGAAACGGCGATTCGGCGACGCGGAAAGACGTACCTGACCTTCAACGACAGGAGCGCCGACGACAGGGCCATGTTCCATGCGCAGCTCGCGGTAGACTGCGTTCGGCACGCTTCCATCCAGCCCCACCAGCTGATGTGTCGTTCGGCCGAGCACGAGGTTCTCGGAGAGTTCGAACGCCCTTCGCGCGCTGTCATTGGCGAGGTCGACGCCCACATAGACCGCGACACCTAGCGCGATACCGGTCACGGCCAAGCACAATTGCCACGGGTGCTTAAGGTAGAAGCGTCCGCTGGCGGTCGACAACAGTCCGATCAATGTTCAGCTTCCTCCAGGCGGGAGCCCCGGATCGTCAGTACCCTGTCGGCGAGGCCGATGACTTCGCGGCTATGGGTGGCCATGATCAGCGTCGTGCCTTGAGCCCGGCAGGTCTGGTCGAGGAGTTCGAGTACGTCTCTGGCCGTATCCAGATCCAAATTACCCGTCGGTTCATCCGCCAGCACGATGGCGGGCCTGTGCGCCATCGCTCGTGCGATCGCGATCCGTTGTTGTTCGCCACCGGAGAGTTCTTCCGGAAAGCGCTGGCCGCAGTTCGCCATATCCAAGTCGTTCAACAAGGCGCGAGTACGAGTCTTGGCTTCGTCCTTCGTAATGCCGTTCAGCGCCATCGGCAGACGGATATTCTCCGCCACGGTCAGTGTAGGGATCAGATTGAAGAACTGAAAGACGAATCCCAGGCTATTGCAGCGTACCTTGGCGCGCTGATCCTCGGTGAGTTCGGTCAGTGACTGGCCCAGGAGCCGAATCTCGCCGCTCGACGGGAAGTCCAGGCCGGCGATCAGATTTAACAGCGTCGATTTGCCGGATCCGCTGCGGCCGACGATGACCACGAACTCGCCCGGTCGGACTTCGAGATCCGTGTCGGTTAGGACGACATGGGAGTCGTAGGCCTTGCTGACCTTCGCCAGCCGCACATGGAGTTCTCTAGCCTGCATAAACTCGCTCAACGACCCGAAGGATCGAGCTGTCACTTCGTTTGACGCCAGTATACGTGACGACACCGGCGACCCTCCCTTCCGCTCGGTACGGACCTCCGCCATAATATGCGTTCGTTCCCCGAGCATCCCGAGGCAGCATCCAGTTACTCGCCGTCAGTGCCCTAGACTCTCGTCCGGCAGCGGAGACGCTGATCGGATTCCGACGCATCGGTATTGAAACCTCGATACTCGCTCCGGCATTCGCCCGGTACGCGGAGCTGGTCCGGGTCGCCGATACCGCCCTAGAAGAGTTGCCGCGGTCCCACGGCGTTGGCCTGCGCGCCGCCCTGGCGGTCAGGGCGAGACTCGCCAGCCGGCCCGCTGACATCTTGTACCTGGATTCGGTATCGTCGTCGTCGGCGATCTTGCTCGCTACAGTGGCCGTGCCAACGAAAGTCGTCGTGAGGCTGTCCTATCTGGAGTCGTACTCCCGCCCGAGTTTTCTCGCCCGCGCGTTGTACCGATCGCGGCGGGTTCAGCTGATCTTGTGCGATATCGCACCAGAACGCGCTCACGATCGGCTCACGGAGAGCTGGCTCCGCGACAAGATCACGATCCTGCCGTCCGGTCACAGCACCGACTGGTACGAGACGGATATCGACCTGCAAGCCTTCGGAATTCCTCGCGGCGCATTTACCGTGGCCGGCGTGTCTGATCAGCCGGGCGAGGCGGGGCTCAGATGGCTAGTCTCGTGCGCGCACTGGATGCCGATGGATCTACCGATCCATTTCCTGCTGATCGCCCCCGAGTCCGACCATCAGCATTTGCGCCGCTTGATTCGGAAGATGCCGTTCACGCAGCGGTTCCATCTCTGCGCGAAGATCGAGGAGGCGCCAGGCCTGCTCGCGTCGTCCAGTGTTGCCGTCATCACGGAATGGAAATCCGAGCTGCAGCGGCGATCCTGTATGCAGTGCCTCGCGGTTGGGGTGCCGATTCTCGGTGTCGATGCCGCACCGATCCGAGAGGTCGTGCAACCCGAAGTGAACGGCGAACTGCTCGCGGGTGATGACCCGGAGGCGCTGGCCCACAGCATCGTCGAGCTCTTCGAAGATAAGGAGCGACAAGCCATGCTCAGTGCGGGTGCGCGGCGGTCGGCGCGCCAGTGGCCCTCGATGCATCAACAGCTGCTACAGATGCGTTCGGCGTTCGAACAGATACTGGCCGATAGCCCGGAGCGATAGTGCGCAGCCAAGACTCTCGGCGCCTATACTCGCGCGACTGTCGCGTCTCGGCGATGTCGACGCGGGAAGAATCAACATTGCTGAGCGGAGCTTGGCGGGGAGACTCGTAGCCATGCAATTCTATAATTTCGGACTGGCGCCCAACCCAACGAAAGTACGTATCTTTATCGCGGAGAAGAGCCTTGAACTCCCAACCGTGACCGTGAATCTGCGCAAGGGAGAGCAGAAGACAGCGGAGTTTCGCGCGAAAGTGCCGTCGGCGACCGTGCCGGCACTGGAACTGGACGATGGCACGGTCCTCCTCGAGAGCCACGCGATCTGCCGTTACCTGGAGGAACTCCACCCCGAGCCCAACCTGATGGGCGAGGATGCGAAGGAGCAGGCGCTCGTAGTGATGTGGCACGATATCGCAACGCTGGAGGGCTATCTCGGCATCCAGGAAATCTATCGCAATGGCCTGGAGTTCTTTAAGGGGAGAGCGCTACCGGGGCCGCAGAATTACGAACAAATCGACGCGCTGGTGGACCGAGGGCGGAAACGAGTTGAACTGTTCTTCGACAAGCTGGATCGACGCCTGCGCGAAAGCCCCTATGTCGCGTCAGACCGGTTCACCTATGCGGACATCGTGGCCTACGTCTACCAGGGGTTCGCGACGCGCGCGATCGGAGAAGACCCGGCCGGCGGGCGTGATGACCTGGCGCGTTGGAGCGAGATGATCGCCGCTCGTCCGGCCGTCGAGGCTGCCACGAGCAGCGGCTGAGGAGAATCGGTCCTGATTCGCTATCGTGTGCGTCACGCCGACCTCAATCGGCATTACTACGAGACGGAATGTCGATTAGAGAACCCGGCGGAAGAACAACGCTTCACGTTGCCGTCGTGGATTCCGGGGAGTTACCTGTTAAGAGAATATTCACGCCACGTCGTCAGTGTTCGCGCAGAGTCCG
>JAZFPW010000165.1:0-11480 GCA_036444815.1 Gammaproteobacteria bacterium | reverse complement strand
GACACATTGCCGGCGACCCGGACGATGTCGCCAACATGGACAAGGCTCCCGTCGAGACCGCGACGGCTCAGGGAGTTGACGTCCTGCGCTTCGAGCCGCCAAACGGTCTCCATGCCGTCGGCATCTTCCGTCCGAAGCGTCAGCCGAATATGAGGATTCCGCCAGGAGACACTCAAGACTTCTCCTTGCAGCTCCGTGACTACATCGAAATCGTATTCCGCTCTGGAATGGTGCCCGAGCGCAACCAGCGGCGCCGAGGCGAGAAGCGGAATGAAAATAAGTCTATTCATTGTCAAGATACCTCTCGTTGTCGCCATTCTTCGCTTGTGCCGACTCCCTATATACTGCGCCGATCCCTGACGCTCACCTACTCCGAACTACAATCGTAGCGATAAAGCTGGAGATGCGGCACATACACCATCTCGGTACGCCCGGTAAACGGCTCCGCAAGAAACTCCGGATCCTCGACGAAGATATCCACGATCGCCCGAGTACCGTCGTCGCTGAGGGAATAGCGTTCGACGGCGTGCTTCTGGGAACCGGAAGGCACTCCCGCACCGTTACCCGAGCCGAAGTCCGCGAAGAGCGTCGTGTCCACGACGAGCACATCATCCTCCCACCAACCGATGGAATGCCCCTGAATCGTCCGTTCCCCGCTCTCTGGATGCCCGCGGCCGTCCATGTATACGGTTCGGTTCACGTCCAAAAACTCGTTGCGCAGCATGACCCGGTCAGCGAGGATCTGAATCCCGGTGAGATAGTTGGAGTTCGAAATTCGAAACGGCGTGGGATCGGCGATGCAGATCGCATTCGGGTCGTCGGTCACTTCATCGTAGTTGGCCCGTGCCGCCTGGGCGGCCGGGGTCAGCTCGACCTGAGAGAACTGTCCCCTCACGCCGGTCGAGGCGATTCCTTTCCATACCCCGGCCAGGCTGGAGGCACTCACCGTGGCTTCGGCTTCCGTCTCGATCTGTGACCACACTCTACCGTCCGCTGTCTCGAGCGTACTCAGGATGGCCCGCATCCGTCCCGTCCGCTCCGGATGAGCTCGAATCATGACCATATCACCGGGACGCAATAAGTCTTGTGACCAACCACTGCGCCGCATGATGGGCGTCGAACCAGTCTCGATCTCCCACTCTACGTTCTGACCACGCCGGTCTTCCGTTTCGACGACGATCGTGATGTGTGGATTGCGAAAGACATAGCGACTGACGCGCGCCTCGAAGGCCACGACGGTCTGGCGATCGTAACCGACATCGCTGTGATGACCGTGAGCCGGCCACACCGTGCCGATGGCCGTCAATACAGCGACAGCACAAACAATCTTCACGCTATAACTTCTCCGAAGGGCGCACTCTGCTTGCACGGGCCAGGCGCCGTTAAGCTAATTGGCCCGTATATCGCTGACATACCGCCCACTCTCGAATCGAGAGAAGAAGTCCTCGAGCAGCGGATGCATGATCGGAGCCACGCTTTCATCGGGCTCCAAATTTCTTTCGGCTACGTAAGTCATGTGCGCTGCCTCATGGACTAGCACATGGTACCAGGGCTTGTCCTTTGGCGGATTCGATTTCGCGACTGTTTCGTACCACTCGTCCGTCGACTGAAATCTCGGGTCGACGTCTACAATTACGCCGCGATAGTCGAAAAGTCGATGAAGAATCAGGTCACCAACGGCGAACCGCGTCCGGGTGATATTCGTTACCGTCCCCATATCTGCTCCATTACAATCCCACCTCTGCACGAAGATACGTCAAGTATAGTACTCAGTGTACGAAGAAGCCTTAGCCAAGCCTTTTAACCGTTAACGACGTCCTGATCCATGTCCGATAACAATCAGGTCAAGTTGCAGAACGTCATTTCTATCACCTAACATGATCACGACGACAACGACCACGCCGGCCGGCCGCGCGTGGACTGGGAGAGGCTGAGAGGAGACGTTCCGATGACAAGAAACGCAGCCACATGCGCGTGCTTGGTGGTCAGCGGCATGCTGGCGCTCGGCCCGGCACCCGGCGCGGAGCCCGGCACCACGAATGGGGAGTGGACGACGTATGGCGGCGACCTCGCGAGCACCAAGTATGCTCCGCTCGACCAGATCAACGCCGAGAACTTCGACGAACTCGAAATCGCCTGGCGTTTCAAGACGGATGCGCTCGGGCCCACACCGGAATTCAACCTCCAGACGACCCCGCTCATGGTGGACGGTGTTGTCTACACGACGGCGGGTACGCGCCGGGCGGCAATTGCGCTCGATGCGGCCACGGGGGAACTGTTGTGGATACACAGGGAGAATGAAGGCGAACGCGGCGCGGCCGCGCCGCGGCGGCTGTCCGGGCGAGGGTTGGCCTATTGGAGCGCCGGCGACGAGGCTCGCATCGTCTACGTCACGCCCGGCTACCGCATGCTGGCGCTCGACGCGGAAACCGGAATTCCCGTAGCCGATTTCGGTGACAACGGCGTGGTCGACCTGAAGCTGGAGGCCGATCAGGAGATGGATCTCGTCACCGGAGAGATGGGTCTCCATGCGACGCCGGTCGTGGCCGGCGACGTCATCATCGTGGGCGCCGCGCACCTGACTGGTTCGCGGCCCGTAAGTCGACGGAACGAGAAGGGCTTCATCCGGGGCTACGACGCGCGGACCGGGAAACGGCTGTGGATCTTCCACACGATCCCGATGCCCGACGAGTTCGGTTTCGACACGTGGGCTGAAGGTTCGCCTTCCTACACCGGCAATACCGGCGTCTGGACGCAGATGAGCGTGGACGAGGAGCTCGGCCTGGTCTACTTGCCGGTGGAACAACCGACAGGCGACTACTACGGTGGGCACCGACACGGGGACGGGCTGTTCGGCGAGAGTGTCGTGGCGGTCGACCTCTACACCGGCGAGCGGCGCTGGCACTACCAGTTGGTGCACCACGGCATCTGGGATTTCGATATCCCGAGCGCGCCGATTCTTGCGGACCTCGACGTAGAGGGCCGGCCGGTCAAGGCGTTGATCCAGCCGACGAAGCAGGGCTGGTTATACGTATTCGACCGCGTCACCGGCGAGCCGGTCTGGCCGATAGAAGAGCGCCCGGTAGAACAGTCGGATGTGCCGCTCGAGGTGTCGAGCCCGACGCAACCCTTCGTCACCTGGCCGCCGCCTTTCGATCGTCAGGGCGTCTCCCATGACGACCTCGTCGACTTCACGCCCGAGATAAAGGCGGAAGCGGTGGAAATCATCTCACGCTACAAGATCGGGCCGTTGTTCACGCCGCCCGTCGTGAGCCGCTGGGACGGTCCGCTCGCCACGCTGATGCTGCCGTCGACGGTTGGCGGTGCCAACTGGCCGGGCGGGTCATACGATCCGGAAACGCGGATGCTGTACATCCAGTCTTCGACACACGTGACGCCTCTAGGGCTGATCGTTCCGGAACAAGATCAGTCCGACATGGCCTACATTCGAGGCATGGCGACAGATCCGACGTTAGGACAACCTCCTAGCGATGGCAGGGCCGCGCCGACAGTGCAGGGGCTGCCCATCATCAAGCCGCCGTACGGGCGGATCACGGCGTTCAACATGGATACCGGCAATATCGCCTGGCAGGTTCCCCATGGGGACACGCCGGACGAGATTCGGGATCACCCGCTGCTCGAGGGCCTGGATATCGCCCGCACGGGCCGGCCCGGCCGGGGCGGAGTGCTCACCACGTCGACGTTGCTGATCGCCGGAGAACCCGGTTGGGCTACAACGCCGCACGGCCGCGGCTCGATGCTGCGCGCCTACGATAAGGCCACCGGTGACGAGCTCGGCGGTGTCTACATGCCGGCGCCCCAGACGGGTGCCCCGATGACGTACATGCATGACGGCAGACAGTATGTCGTGGTTGCCGTCAGCGGCGAGGACTACAGCGGGGAGTTGTTGGCGTACGCGTTGCCGGCTGACGAATAAACGAGCAGACCCGCGTCCTAGTCCCACTCCAACTCGACGCCGTCGCCGCGCGCCGGGTCGCCGTGCATCGGCGTCACAAATCCGAGCAGACAACCGTTGGAGCCGTCCCTCAGCAGATGGCACCGGACCGCAATACGATCACCGGGCGCGAGATCCTCGCGCTTGACGCCGTTCTCCATGATGGAACCGGGGCTGGCCGCTTCGAGCGACCATGTGGTCGTCTGACCGTTGTCATCGGTGACGTCGAGGTAGATCCACGAGTGCGGATTCATCAACAGTACTTCCCTGACCGTGCCCTCCATACTGGACCAGAGCGTGACTTCGTAGGCGTTGTGAGAATGATGCGCCCACGCCGTCCATGCGAAGACCGTCATACAGGTCACCGCAAGGGTTAGGTCTCTAGAGCGCATAGTCACCCGCCTGAAGCTGCCGAATAACGCCCGCATGGCTGGTCACGGCCCGCTCTACCGCGGTCACCTGATCCGGGCCGGCGGCGGGTAGCCATTGGAATAGAGCCGAATGCCCTCCCACTCGTAGCGAACCGGGTTTAACTCGCTGTCGAGAAACCGCAACGAGATCTGAAAGATCCCGGGCGCGGGTGCCCCCGCGGGCACCGTGCCTTCCAGGATGTAGAGCCGGTTTTCGTGCATATGGACTATCGCGGAGGTGCGCGATGCGTCAGCGTTCGTCAAACGGACAGCGTTACCTTCGACTCGGTCTGAATTGTAATGCGCGTACTGCGTCACCTCGACGCCGTCTCGATGCATGATGTTCCACGACGCATAGACGATCGCTCCGCGCATTTCCTCGGGCCCGTCGTCCTGGCAGAGGTCACCATCGCCCCCGGCCTCCTTACAAGCGTCGTTGCGCGCCAGGTGGATCTCGACCGCGTCCGTGTAATCGATAACCGTCGCCGAATACCGGTGCGCGTCGTACTCATATCTATAGACTCGCCCCGGTAGAGTGATGCGATATTCGGTGGCGTAGGTAATCTCCTCCACGGTCGGTTCACCGGGAAAGCTGACGCTGAAGAAGTCTTGCCGGCTTGTGTACTCGGTCCAGGTCACGCCCTGGGCGAAGAGAGGCGCCGACACGAGTAGCGTCAGCGCTGCCGTTATCAGTCGAGCGATGCGCATATTCTGTCCACCGAACCGTAGCGGGGCCTTATCGAGGCACGAAACGTCTCGTGGCTTCCAAGTCGCAGTCGAAAGGCGACATGTCCAAATAGGGGGAATAGATCAAATCCCTGGTATGAGTCATCGACCCAACGATGTACTCGGGGTCCTCGAGCACAAACTCTAGTGTCATCCGGGTGCCGTCCTCGCCCAACCGATAACGCTCGACGACATGCTTTCGGGCACCGGATGGAATGCCGTTTTGGTACGGCGATCGATTGTCGGCGAAATTCGCCGTGTCCACGACCAGAACTTCCCCTTCCCACCGGCCGATCGAATGACCCTCATGAGAACGCTCGTCAGCGTCGGGATGCGCGCGCCCGTCCATGTGTACCGTCCGCTCCTGGTCGAAGTACTGAACCCGAATCTTGATGATCTCCTCTCCTTCGATGAATTCGATCTCCATTGGGTAGATGTCGGTGTAAATGAGCCCCCCGGGCGTCGGCTTCGTCATGCATGCGAGTTCAGGGTTCTCTTCGGAGTTCTGACTGTACGCAGCTTCGAGAACCCGCCCCTTCTCAGTTAACGTGAGCTCACGGATCATCAGTTGGTCGAGACCCCCGGGGTAGTCGGCGCCGAGGCTCGACCGATCCACGATCCACCGGCCTTCCAGCGTGGTCGTGCTGGCAGCCACCGGCGGAGCCGGCAAACGGGAGTACGAAATCGGTACCCCTTCCTTTTCAAGCGACACGAACAATCCATACGGCCTTCCGTCTCGCGCAGGACGTACGCCAACCTTCACGCGATCTCCTAGCGACAGAGTGTCGCGAGTCCATCCTCTTCGCGAAACGGAGATCGCCGAGCCCAGTTGCACTGTCCACTCAATCGCCTCACCGCGCTCGTCTATGCTCTCGACCGTGAAATATGTGTGCGGATTTCGCATGCTGTACTCGGTGACGCTCCCCTCGAACGTCACGACCGAGTTCATGTCCAGCGCAGCATCGCTATGATGGCCAGATGCCGTCGAGGCGAGTACGAAAATCACCGCGGCAATTATTGTCGTAGGTCTCATAACTGCCCCCAAACGTGGTTCATAGGATCCATGTTCTGGTCCTATTGTGTGTTCGAGCGACGTGCAGCAGTCAAGTGTCGCGCCGCTTGGATTTCAACAAACCGACTCTGAATAACGCCACTAGCCCCCCTTCAACTGAAAGATGATTCGATTGGTCACACCACTTACTTCCACGGGTACTCCGTTGACCACACGGGGTCTGTACTTAAATTTGGCAGCAGCGGCCACCGCGGCGCGCGCGAAAATCACATTGGACGATTCCAACACCTCTATATCCTTTACCGCGCCGCTGGCGGTGAGGGAGAATCGAAGCAGGACCCAGCCCTCGAGATCTCGCTCCACGGCCCGGACGGGATAGACTGGCGCCACCGTCAGAATCGGCAGGTAATCTCCATCGGAGACGAAGCCAGTGAATCCGCTCACGCGATGGGTCGTTTCCAGGGATACTTGCGGCGCGGCTACAGTGACCAGGATCCCGGTCATGTCCTCGGCGGTGCCTGCCTCGGGCATCCACGTCGGCATCTCCTCGGGTGGTGGCAGTCGCTCCGGCTTGCGTCGCCTCTGTTCCACGGTCTGCGTTCGCTCGACGCGAACGAAGTCCACAGGATAACCCCTCGTATATGCGGTCAGCGTCTCCTTGCCCGTCACGATCATCTGCTCCATCGCGAACAACACTCCGACCGTTATCACCGCGCCGCCCACGGGCACCAACGCGCGACGAACGGCACGAGGCATACGGAACATCGGGGTGGCGATTGGAGCGCTCGACGGATCGACGTGGCCGGCACGCAATACTTTCACTTGGCCTTGGGCCTGGCGAGCGAGCATTGCCGCAGGGAAGATGCCGGTCAGCGCTCCAACCAGCCCCGCCATAGTCGTTACGATAGCCGTCGACACACCGCCCGCTACGGCGCGCGCCGAGCCAGATCCCACAATACTTACTGCATCGAAAATCAGAACCATGCCGGTGACCGTTCCCAGGAGGCCCAGCAGCGGGCAAACGGCCGCCAGTGTTTTGATCATGGGAATGCCCGTCTGGAGTCGGATGCTCAACCGCGAGACCATCGCGTCGTAGATCTGCTCGGAGTGCCAGGAGTCCGTGTCGGCGCGCGATCGCCAGGCGTCGAGCGCGCGCCCGACGGCGGCGGGATGTTCGGAGTTCATGTAGACCAGCCGATCCAGGATCAGCGTCCACATCACGAAAACGACGCCGGCGATGATGAGCAACACATCGCCCCCTCTCTCGAGGAAGTTTCGAGTTGCCTGGTAGATGTCGAGTACCAGATCCATACCAGATCACACTCCATCACGAGCGCGAGTCAAAGGTAGTATCGCGTCACCCCCTGAACCGGCGATCAGTTTTCCACTGCCACACCGATTACGAGGAGAACCGCGTAGTCTTGCTTGTTGCAGCTCTCGACTGAAGGCATCGCGCCCCCTGGAGCAACCGGAAATGCACTCATCTGCGCCTTGGCAGGCGAACACGAATTATCACTGGTAGCCGGTGTGTAGCGCGCAGAGCGGCAGGCCAGGTGCGTCACATCATAGATCGTCGCGCCGTTGTCGAGCTCCCAACGCTGATTACCATCCTCTTCCATAGGATGAAGAGTGAGTACGGTCGTCACTTCGCGGTTACCTGTGACCAAGTATTTGCCAGGAGGGACCGGGAAGTCTGGGTTCTCCATAATCAAGCCGTGTTCCTCCAACCACCAGTCTGTGCTGTCGAATTTCCACTGCGCTGGGGCGATACCACCTGCGGCCCTCAATCGCTCATAGCGGCTCAGCCTAACTCCCCGTGGGCCCGGATCTTGACGCCACAGACCCCACAACTGTGCACCGTTCCCGGAGGTTGCATCTGGATCACCCAACGCCGCGATGAATTGCGTCGAAATGCGCTTGAATCTCGTCTGAGTCACGTCTGCGGCGAGAGCCGACTGCGCCAGCGCAGCCGGGGATAGCGCCGCCGTCGCGGCCGCTGCCGTGCCGGCTACGAGAAACGAGCGGCGAGTCAGGCCACCGTTGCCCGATCCGTGTGCTCTCGATTGACCGCACGCGTCGATATTGTGCTCTCGGTACATCGCATGCTCTCCTTTATCCCTCATCTCAAGATTAACTTATCTGGCTATTCCACCTCAAAACGACGCGCGTTCTCCAAATCGCACCCGCGCTCCGAGTGGCTGAGCTCCGGTCGATTGTTAAAAACGAAATTCCACGTCACCGGCTCAACGAGATACTCGGGGCTCTCGAGAACGCCCTCATATGACATTTGTGTGCCGTCGTCGCTGAGCTGGAACCGCTCCGTGACCCGCTTGCCGCTCCCGGAAGGTATACCGTATCCCGTCCCCGCGCCGTGATCGGCAAAGTTGGTCGTCTCCACCACGAGTAGCTTGCCTTCTTCGCCTTCCCAGCGTCCGCTAGAGTACCCGTGAAGGAACCGCTGGCTGGCGTTCGGATGTTCTCGCCCGTCCGTGTAGATGATCCGTTCGGAATTCATCCAGTCGATTCGTATTCGGACGGCGTCGTCGCCGATATCGATCAGAGTAACGACGGGATAGAACATCAGATTGGGGACGCTCATAGGAATACATTCAGACTGCGGCGTATCAACGCCATTGTGCTGGGCGAATGCAGCCGTTCCGATGTCCGTGAGCTCCCACGAAGGCTGTGATTTTTCCATGCGGTCCCAGGCACCGTTCTCCATCACCCACGTGCCCGAAATATCAGCGGCCCTACCGCTGCTGGCGGTACTGTTGATATAGGGAGAAAGGGAATTCAGCGGTATCAGCGTTCCGTCCTGCGTGATGATCTCCCGCCCGAGCAGGATCTGCGTGTTCTGACGTGCGGGCGGATAGACGCGGACGGTCACCGGGTCCCCGATCTGGAAAGAGTCGGGTGCCAAACCCAGCGGCCTCAACCACGAGATGGAACCTGCCTCGATGTTCGTCAGGCGAGTCCCCTCGGCGTCCGTCATCTCGATCTGAATGTACGTATGTGGGTTTTTCCACTCGTACTTAGTCACGGTGCCCTCAATGGATATGAGCGTATCGGTGTCGTAGATCGAAGTGCTGTGGTGCCCTGACACAGGTGTCGCGATACCAAGCGCCATCGCGATGGCTACGGCGTATACATTTCGCACGATTTGCCCCCTCCGTTGAGAACACCCGTCATTCTTAGATTTCGCCTGCAGATTACTCTGTGGCGGTGCTTTGAATGTATATGGCCAAAAGCGCTCACTCATTTCTTGCCGCTGGCTCATGAGCCGTATAAACATATTGACTATCTATTTCGCGTGCAGTCCAGATGATCGTCAACTCGGTGAGTCGCTGGTCTATCGCCGAGCCATTCGGAGTCTCGACACTCCCCGGTACAGAATTATCCCAGCTTAGTTTAGTTCGGCGGAGCGACGGCACGAGTTCGTGCACTCTAACGTAGCCTGGCCGCAATCCCGCCCAACGTCGAAACTAGCGCATCCATCCGTTTCTTCGTGACGCCGTCAGCGCTGTCCGTCTTTAAATCAGTCGCCAGCGATTCTAGCCTGGCCGCCAGGTCTGCGTCGCGCCCGCCGTCCTCGAGCCGTGATGCCGAGCGGTCCAGCGCCGCTTCCAGGTCCGCCACAAGCGACGTCGATAGTTCCATGCCACGCTGGAGCTGATCGATGTAAGCCCGGGCCACGACCGGTTCATCCGGCCAGTCGACTCGGAACTGCTGTTGCGGGTTGAACCCGCCGCCTTCGTCGGCCACAGCTGCCGCGGCGATCTCGTTTTCGGTCAGGTATTCGCTCGGTACCAGCGACAGCGTGTCCAGCCCGCGCACGATTTCGGTTCCGTAGATCTTGCCATCGTACCAATAGGCCGACCAGAATCCGCCGACGACCAGCTGCTCGGCATCGATGGGACCACGGTCGAAATAAGCGATCTCGAACGGGTTGGCGGAGTCGGTGAAGTCGACCACGGAGATGCCGCCTTGGTACCAGGCCTGGACGAAGATGTCGCGGCCCGGGACGGGCACGATCGAGCCGTTGTGCGCCACGCAGTTTTCCTCCTCGACTTGCGGCGCCGGCATTTTGAAGTGGCTGCGAAACTCGAGCGCGCCGTCGACAATGTCGTAGATGGCGTCCGCGCCCCAGGTCAGCGGGTCGTAAGCGCGACACCGAGGCCGGCTGCCGCCACCCCACTCATCGGTAAACAGCACCTTGGTGCCGTCGTTGTTGAACGTCGCCGAGTGCCAGTAGGCAAAGCCTTCGTCGACAACCGCGTCAATGCGCTGCGGGTTCAAGGGGTCCGCGATATCGAACAGAATTCCGTTGCCCGAGCACGCACCGGCGGCAAGATTCTTCTCAGGATACACCGTGATGTCGTGACATTGGTCGGTCCGCCGCGTCTCCTGCGTTTGCTCGCCGTGGTCGCCACCGCGCCAAAGGCCGGCAAGAATCCCCTCTTCGGGGTCGGCGAACACGGCGGGGCTGTGGACGATACGCGACTTCGACGGATCGTCGACTGGGATCTCGATAACGTCGATGCGAAAAAGCGCGGTTCGATCGTCGCCGGGGATATCGCCGACGCATCCTTCCAACTCCTCCTCATCGCGCACGCGTGACGTGCCGGAGTTGTAGACGATGATCTTGCCGTCATCGCCGGGGCCTGCGACGACTGAATGCGTGTGCGAGCCGCGGCAGGTCTGAACCGCCCCCACGTGCGCCGGCCGTGTCAGATCGCTGATGTCGAAAATGCGAATCCCGCGGAACCGGTCCTCGCTAACGTCTTCGTTGACGCCTTCGAGCCCGCAGTCCAGCCTTCCCCGCGTCTGTTCCACCGACATGATAAGCAGGTCGCCGACGACGGAGACATCGCCTTGCCCGCCCGGGCAGACCACGGCGCTGATTTGCTCAGGCAACCCATCTTCGGCCAGCCGGTAGATGTTGAAACCGTGGTAGCTGCCGGCCACCATCACGTCGTCGAAAAAGGCCATGTCGGTGTTGGAGAAACTCAGAAGCGGATAGCGATCCCACTCATCGTCGTCCTCGGAAGCCTCATCTTCCTCGGCGCCCTCATCGTCCCTGGTTTCCTCGTCGCTGTCCTCCTTCGGCATCTCCGGTGGCAGTCCGGACGGGTTTTGCGGGTCGTAGAACCCGGGCGGCTTGGCCAGCGAGCCCAGGAGTTCCAGATTCATCAGTGCTTGGCCTGCGTCATCGAACCCGGCCGAGAGCGAGGCGCGCGGGTCGTTAGACAGCCCGACCAGGAGCACATTCATCCGCTCGATCTCGGCAGTCTGGTCGTTGGTTACGTCGTTCGTGAACTCGAACAATACCGGGTCATATGCAGAGCCCGGCTGTTCCAGCAATTCCTCGACCATCGTC
>JAZFPW010000164.1:0-7507 GCA_036444815.1 Gammaproteobacteria bacterium | reverse complement strand
GGCGTGGCCAGCAGTTTACGCATCGCGATTCCCGATGAGCTCTACCACGCGGCCCATTCGAGAGATTCGAGCCTGCTGCTGATATTGGCGCTCGCGATCGGCGACGACGACCGGATTCGGCAACGTCAGGACGAGCTGTTGCAGCAGCAACTCGGTAGCGCGCGCAGCGCGCTCTGCCGGAAGCTCCGTCATGAACTCGATAATCTGGACGACAAGCTGAAGCTGCCGATGCTGGAACTGGCCATGCCCGCGTTAAAGCAGCGGCCGCCCGAGCAACTGGAGTTTCTATCGACGCTGCTGAAACGCCTGACGGACATCAATACCAACGAACGGCTTTTCGACTATGTCTTGCTGCGCCTGCTGGAGAGTTATCTCTGGGACTTGCCGAATTCGGGCATGAAACCGCCGCGAGCGACGCGCCGCCTATCCCCGCATGCTGCAGTAGTGACGTTGCTGCGAAGCGTCGCAGCCTACGGCCACGACAACAGCGCGGCCGCGCTAGCGGCGTTCAAAGCCGGTGTCGCGAGCATCGGCAGACGTACGGCTCGCATCCCCGAGCCGAGCTTCGAACCGCTGGCCGACGCTCGCAATCTAGGTAGCCTCGACGCCGCTCTGGCCCGCCTGGCAACCCTGAAGCCTCGCGTCCGGGCTCGCGTGCTGGCCGCCGTGCTCGCGTGTATCCGCCACGATCACCATATCCAGCTCGCCGAGCATGAACTCTTTCGAGCCATCGCCGCCACGCTGGGTTGCCCCGTCCCGCCGACTGCCGCCATCGACCCCGATGTTTAGGTAACATGAGTCCCATCGAATCGACCGGGACGCCGCCATGCGTTGTCTACGACCTGCTCTAATCGGGCTAATACTCGCCTGCCTGCTACTGCCGATCCAGGGCTACGGCCAGACGGCTGAAGACGCTCGGCTCGCCAGCGCGGGAGCTGTCCTGAACGCGTTCACGAGCGACCCCGCGACCGCGATCCCCCCACAGGTCCTGCAGCATGCGCAGGGTATCGCCATCATCCCCAGCGTGATACGGGTCGGCTTCATTCTCGGCGGTCACCACGGCAAAGGTATCGTCGTCGTTCGCACCGAGGACGGCGAGTGGAGTAACCCAGGTTTCATCAGATTGACCGGTGGCAGCTTCGGCGCACAGATCGGCGCGGAATCCGCGGATTTGATACTGGTCTTCGGCAATAAAGTCTCGATTCTCAATATTGGCGAAGGCAAGTTCACGGTCGGCGGTGATGCGTCGGCCACGGCCGGCCCGGTCGGCCGGAATTCGACGATCACGAGAGACATGACGTTCGCGACCGAACTTTATACCTACGTCCGCAGCCGCGGGCTATTCGCCGGCGCGACGATCGAGGGTGCCAGGCTCGGCGTGGACCACGCCGCCAATCAGGCGTTCTATCCGCCAGACGGCGAAGCTCAGCCGCTAGCCGCGACGAATTTCTCAACGTCCGTTAGCGCGCGGCGCTTCTTGACTACGCTCGATGAGGCCGAAGCAGTGTCGCAGAGCGCGCCAGAGCCCGCCAACGGAGATAACGCTCCCGCCGAGGAAGATGACGCTCCCGAAGAAGCGATCATCTATCCTCTCGGTGCCGGGGCGAACTGATCACGAGCGAGGAGCAGTTGAGGTGGAAGACCAGATCCAAACCCTAGCCGACGCTAGCCTGGCGTGGCTGTCGTGGATCGGGCCGTACGTCTGGCTGCAGGCAATTATCATCGTCGTCGTCAGTCTGATTCTCGCCGTAGTCGCAGAGAGGATCATCGTCACGACTGTCGGTAAGCTCGTCATGAGGACCAACAACCAGATCGACGATCAAATTGTCGAAGCGTTACGACGGCCACTCTTTATCAGCATCTTCTTCGTCGGCCTCGCCGTCGCAACTTATCGGCTAGAACTCTCCCCGACCCTGACGAACGTGACGCTGTCGGCCCTGGGCACGATCGCGACGCTGATCTGGTTGGGGTTCTTAATCCGGCTGGCCGGACAGGTGTTGGTGATCTTGAGCCGAATCAGCGGCAGATACGAGTTCGTGCAACCGAGCACGCTACCGTTGTTCGACAACTCGGCCAAGCTCGTACTCATTCTGGGCGCGTTGTACTTCATCTTTCTAGCCTGGGGCATCAATGTCAGCGCGTTGCTCGCCTCGGCCGGTATTGTCGGCCTGGCCTTAAGCTTTGGCGCCCAGGACGCGCTTGCGAATATCTTCGGCGGCATGTCGATTCTCGCGGACAGCCCGTACCAGGTGGGTGACTACATCACGTTGGACACCGGCGAACGAGGTGAAGTCACTCACATCGGCCTGCGTAGCACGCGCCTACTGACCCGCGATGACGTCGAGATCAGCATACCGAACAGCGTCATGGGTAACGCGAAAATCATCAACGAGAGCGGTGGCCCCTACCAGAAATTCAGAGTGCGCATTAAAGTGGGCGTTGCGTACGGCAGCGACGTAGACGAAGTCGAGAAGGTCCTAGTGCAGGCGGCTCACGACCATGGGGAGATTTGTGCGGAACCCGAGCCGCGTGTGCGTCTACGGGCATTCGGTAACTCCAGCTTGGACTTCGAGCTACTCGCGTGGGTGGAGCAACCGGTGTTCAGAGGGCGCTTGGAACACGAGCTGAACTGTGCGGTCTACAAAGCCTTCGCCGATCACGGCATTGAGATCCCGTTCCCCCAGCAGGACCTGCATATCAAGACCCCGAGCACGCAGCTTCCCCTATAAGGCCCGGCTAATCGCGGTACTCGACTCCGTCCGGCAGAGACATCTCCTCGAGTTCAGGCTCGGGCACGAGTTCGCGGCGCTGCGCACTGTCCGGGAGGGCGACGAAGGGCAGCGCTGGCGAAGCGGATGCTGGGAGTTCGATAAACTCGAGCGAAGGCTCTGCCGGCTCGGCAGGCTCAGCTAAACTAAGCTGCGCGGCGTCGACGTTCTCTTGGGCGGCTCTCCATTGCGCTTCGTACTCAGCCTCCGCCGTCAATTGCGCCGCCGCTTCGGCGCGCTCGGCAGCAGTCTGAACGTAGCCGGCGCGGTCACGGACCGCGGCGCGCAGGACGTCCGAATCTGCCTCCCGCTGCTCACGCAATGCCTCATCCGCACGAGCGGCTATCGTCGACGCGGCCCGGCGCGCGTTGATGCACTCCGGGTCTTCCGCCGTCGCTTCGCGGTCCTGATTGCAACGCGCGAGAGCGCCTTCCCTGGCGAGTGAGTCGTCCATGAATTCCATGTAACTGCGCGGCCGCGGCTCCACAGAACAGCCTGCCAGCAGGCACGCCATCAGAGCCAGGGCCAGCAGCGTACGGCACCTTGAGCCCTGTGCACCTAGCGCAGCGATGTATCGACCGAGCATAGATTTTATCTTGATCCTCGCGAGATCAGTCTGACCGGATTATCAATCCCGCCTAGAGTAGCGCGCCGAGTCGCGACGACTGTGGCGCCAGTTCACAGATTTGACGGAAGGAAGCCGGGAAACGGCGGAACTATCGCGTTTTACGGCTGCCGGGCGACGACGGCGCCGGTCGGGTCCAGCTCAAGCCCGAGCAGCCCGGACCAGTCCTGCTCCAACAGGGCAGCGCCTGCCGGCAGCGCCTCCGCGGCGGGCTCACTGAGATCGAGCTCGTAATACATCGGCCGGCCCAGACCGCGGCCGCCGACGAGCCGCAGCCGCTCACCGCGCGGCGTCGCGAGTGCGGCGCCGGCCTCCAGATCCACTTCGAGCAACCGGCTTTCAGAGGCGACTAGGTTCTGGCCCGTCACTAGCAGCCGGTGTATCCAGTGGTCGGTCTGGGCGATCAGGTAGCCCTCCTCCGCACTGAACCCAACCCACCGGACCGGATGCGGGAAACCCAGGGGCTCCCCAAGTACCTGAGCGCTCAGCGGATCCCAGAGCTGAACGCGGCCCGATGCGTCCCCGGTCGCCAGCACCGCGCCGTCCGGTGAGAACGCCAGCGCCAGCACCGCGTCCTGGGCACGGGCCGATCGCAGCAGCGATGAATCCACTGTCGAGGAAATGAACAGGTTACCGGCGCTGTCACCGACGGCGAACCGGTCTCCTTGCGGGGAGAACGTCACAGATAATGCACTGCCGTTGACGAGCACTTCGCCGTACAGCTCACTCGATCCGATGTTCCAGAGTCGCGCACTGGACTCGGCAGCACTGAGAATCCATCGGCCGTTCAGGCTCATCGCGACGGCGTGAACGGGGCCTTCGGGGTGACGCATAAATGGCGCCAGCGGCGCACCGCTCACGATAGCCCAGATTCGGACGACGCCGTCATCGCCACCGCTGACGACGACCCCTTGGGACGCATCGACGACAAGGCTACTGACGCCGCCCTGATGCCCGATGTACTCGACGCCTTGATCGATTGCGAGGCCGCTTTCGAGTTGACTCGCGGTAACGATCTGCACATGGCCGTCCCGGAAACCGAGCGCAGCGATACGCCCGGCCCGATCGAGCGCGAGTGCTGAGAGATCCAGAGCCGTGCCGCTCCCGGGCCCGTTATCGTCGCGCCGCCAAAGCTGCAGAAGGGATCCACCAGCTGTCATCAGATGGCTGCCGTCAGGGGCGACCCGGGTTCGAATTCCGCCGTCGGTTCGATGCACACGCAAATTCAGCGGCTCGCTCTCGCCAGCAAGGTCCCGAGCGACGACATAGCCTTGTAACGTCTCGAAAGCGATCGCAGAACCATCCGCTGCGACGCTAACGCTCTCGGGGTCCACGGTCATGCCCATGCGTCGGCGCTCCGGCGCGGGCGCGTCCATGTCGCCGAGGTTCCAGACAAATATATCGCCACTATCGTCGACGCTGACCAGCAAATCACCGGTCTCCACTGCGATCAACCGCACGGGGTCCCGTTCATGGGGAAGCTCCGCCAGAAAGTCGCCGCGACGCGGGTCCATCAGGCGAACGACTCGCGTCGGTCCGAGTAGCGCCAGATAACGCGCCTGCGGGCCCAGTACCCAGTCGCGGACACCGGCAAGACCTGTCACGCTGGCGACGAGCTCACCGTCTATCGTTCGCAGCAGACTGTAGAGGGATGCTTGAAGGGCCAGCTGCTCGGCGATCGCTATGTAATTACCATCGGCGCCGACGGCCGGCGGTAACAAAAATCCCGTCTGCGTTGCGACGCGGGCGACGGGCGTACCCGCCGCTGTGTTCCATAGCGTCAGCGTGTTGCCGGCGACGGCCAGAAGCCTGGTCGTATCGCCGGCCAGAGCCAGGAACTCCGGCGGCGTTCCGAGCTCCAGATCGTCAACCGCCCCCGCTGACCGCAGATCCCAGAGTGCGAGCGTACCGATCGCCCCGGCACGGGACGGGCGAGCAACCGCCACACGCCCGTCCGAGCTGACCGTCACCTCAACCTGATCGGTGCGGACAGGATCGGGAATCGTCAGATCCGGTTCAGGGTCGTCGTTCCAGCCGCGAAGCTCTTCGGCAAACAGTAGGCCCCAGCGAGCCAACACACCGGCGAAGCCTTCCTCACGATCGACAAGTGTCAGGCGCCACACACCCTGGCGGTCCGCGTCAGCGAGGCTGGCCAACGGCGATCGCCCGACGGCCCGGAACTCGCGGCTGTCTGCGACGTTCATGGGCAGCGTGAAGCTCGCCCGTGCACCGCCAGGCGCCTCCAGGGAAACCAGGACCTGCTCGTCGGCGTAATGCGCCACGTCGAGTTCCAGCACGAACGCCCCTGCGGAGCCGGGCTCGTCAACGCTGAGCTCACGACGGATTGGCAGATACTGCAAGGCCGTCAGCCCGCCGGTAAACTCCACCGCACTCGAATCATTCAGCGTGAGCCGCCGCACGCTGTGGTCCTGGCCCACGAGAATCAGCTCCTGCGAATCCCAGTCGACTTCCCAATGAGCGGGCGCTTCGGCCAAGCGGAAAGTCCGTTCCAGGGCACCGTAATCTGCACCGATCAATTCTGTCGCGAGTACTCTTGCTAGCTGCCCCTGCCCCGGAATCGCCGCCGACGCCAACAGCAGCGCCTCGTCTCGACGCTCGGCTCGAGCAGCCACCGCCGCACGCCTGAGCCAGTAGCCCCCCATGAGCTCTTCAGCCAGCTCCGAACGGTCCGGCAGGCCGCGCAGCAAGTCATCGGCGGCTTGAATCTGTGCGAAGGTATCCGCGCGTCGGCCGTGATAGACCAGAATCTCCGTCAGTAGCCGGTCGGCGGTTCCGCCGAACCCCGGCAGGCGATGCAGGCTCCGATAGGTCGCCACGGCGTTGTCCAGCGGCTGACTCACGACCGACAGTGACTGGATGTAGGGATCAGGGAGTACCTGCGAATACCACCACGGAATCAAGATCATCGCGCCGACCGAGACAGCCGCCACGAGCGCGCCGCGCCAGTTGAACGGCAGCGCACTGCTGATCCAACGAGGGCCGAAGACCGTCCTGAACAGCTGATTCCTAAGCCTCAACATACCGTCGGAACCGGTGGCCGTTAGACCGGCAAGGCGCAGAACCTGCTGTGGAGTAGATCCCTGTTCCTCGGGCACTTGGGCGCCTTTGCTGAGCTTGCCCAGCAGAACCAACCCTTGGCGATTTCGCGTCGCGCGCCGAGTCAGGAGCGCGCGTATATGATTTAAGAGCGGCTCCTCGTTCCTGGCTCCTTGCGCAAGGAACCGCTCGCGCACAACGAACGACACATCATCGAGCCGCCCGCCTCGGCGCACTACGCCTCGGGCGATCTTCTGCGTCAGATAAGGATGGCCGCCAACCCAACGATAGATGTTTTCCAGCAAGTCGCGCGCGTGGCCCTTACTGGGCGTGAAACCGTCCGCCAACCCATAGGTCTCGTCCAGCGTGAAGTCCTCGAGTTCGATGGATGTGCCGAGATCGAAAGGGGAGACGCTGCGATCCGGAGCGAGTTGCTGCGGTGTCGCGACGCCGAGTACGACGAAATTCAGCCGGCCAAAATCGGGCTCCGTCGTCCGAGAGTTGTAACAACTGTGGATCGCCGTGAAGAGTTCTTTCGAGAACGGCAACTCCACCGCGCGCTCGATCTCGTCGAAGAAAATCGTGACGGGCGCCGTCGTATTGGTCAGGACGACCTCCCAGAAAAATTCCGCTAGCCGCTCGTCGTTCGTCAGAGCGCTTTTCTGCTGCCACCAGGTCTGCAGCTCTATTTTGAGCCGGAGCTCACGAACGATGCGGTAGGCGATGCTGTAGTACCAGCGCCCGGGCTCCTCGCTCTCGCCTCTCGCGCCGATTTGGGTCAGATCGACGACTGCCGCGATCTGTCCCTCGGCGCGTAGCGTGCGGACGGTGCGCGCCATCAGGCTCGACTTACCGCTGGCCCTCGGGCTTAGAACGAAACAGAACTGTTGATCCCTAACGGCCTGGCACAGCGCTTTATCGCTAGCCCGTTCGATATAACACGGGCGATCAGGCTGGATCGGGCCGGCCGCCACGAAGAACTCGCCTGTATGTATCACCTTTGCCACCGAATCCCGCTCCTTTTGGCTCCCTGGCGCTTGCAATCCGCTGCCGAGAT
>JAZFPW010000163.1:0-5784 GCA_036444815.1 Gammaproteobacteria bacterium | reverse complement strand
TGAACAGCACCGATGCATCTTCGGAGCAGCGCAGGAGTGGCATCAGGCAACGCGTGAGAATAAACGGGGCGTTGAGGTTGGTGTGAATGACCCGTTGCCAGAGGCCAATGTCGTAGTGTTCGATCGGGCTGAGATCGCCGAGAACACCGGCATTGTGGAGGAGGCCATCGAGACGTTCAAAGCGTGACTCGATCTGTTCGGTCAGGTGCTGGTATTCGTCTCCCTGGGCGCGCTCCAGGTCCAACTGCGCGGCGACGGGCTCCGGACCGAGATCCTTGAGTTCTTCGTAGAGCTTCTCCAGCGCGGTAGCATTTCGTCCGTGCACTACGACCGTTGCCCCATGCCGGACCAGATCCCGCGCGACCGCACGGCCGATCCCGGATGTTGCACCTGTGACCAAGATGACTCGATTCTGGAGAAGGTCGGGAGCCGGCTCGTACTGGTCCCAGTCCATCATGTTGCGACTTCCGGCCTTGTCCGTAGGGGGGATGGCTAAGCGCGCTAGCCGGGCCGCTAGTGTTTCTCGCCGGGCGTCACGGAATCGTTTCCGTCCGTCGACCCGGCCGCCAGTTCGCGGGGCGTCTCGTCGACCGGTTTCACGGTTTCGAGGCGCTGCTTCGGATTCACCCCGAGTTCGGTAAAACGCCGTACACTCGGAAGAACCCGGTGTTCGAGCGAGCCGACGGCCTGGTTGTAGGCCTTCACGCTATTCCCGAGTTCCTTGCCCATCGTGCTGATATGGCCGGCAAACGTGTTCAAGCGTTCGTAGAGCTGCACGGCCAGCCCGCGAATTTCCGCGGCGTTCTCCGTCAGCGCCGTTTGCTGCCATCCGTATGCGATCGCCTTCAGCAAGGCGACGAAGCTCGTAGGGGTCGCGATAATGACTTGTTGTCTCAGGGCATCGTCCAATAGGTCGGGACGCTGCGCGAGGGCCGCGCTTAGGAATTGATCCCCCGGAATAAAAAGGATAACGAACTCAGGGCTGTCTTCGAACTGTGCCCAGTAGGTCTTGCTGGCCAGCTCCCGGACTCGCTTCGCAACATTGGCGCCGTGGCGCTCCAACGCCGTCGCCTGGGCCGCTTCATCCTCAGCCTGAATCGCGTCCAGATAGGCGTCGAGCGGCGTCTTCACATCGACGACCACCTGCCGTCGATCGGGCATGTTGATGATCATGTCGGGCCGTATCGCGCCATCTTCCGTGGTCGTGTGGCTTTGGGTGACGAAGTCGCAGTGTTCCACCATGCCAGCCAGCTCGACGACGCGCTTCAGCGTGATCTCCCCCCACTGGCCGCGCACCTCGGGGCGCCGGAGCGCGTTGACGAGATTGCGAGTCTCCGCGCTGAGCGTCTGTTGGCCTGCCGCCATGGCTTCCAATTGCGCCGTGATGCTTCCGTGCGCTTCGTGTCGCGTCTTCTCCAGCGCGTTAATCTGCGCTTCGGTCCGGCTCAGCGAATCTCGGATCGGTCTAACGAGGTGCTCCACGGCCTGCTCCCGGGCGGCAAGCTCGGCTTTCGCGCGCTCGTGGTGAGTGCCCAGGCTTTCTCGGGCAAGTTTCAAGAATGTCTCCGTGTGACTCTGGAGTTGCTCGTTGGCGAGCTGGCCGAACGTGGTGCTGAGCCGCTCTGTCGCAAGCGCCAAGGCCTGTTCACGCTCAGCGTCCAGACTCCCCTGGTTCTTGATCTCGGTTTCCCTGAGGTCCAGCTCGTGCTGAAGCTTGATGTTTCGTAGTCGGCTCAGGCCGAATCCCGACAGCACACCGACGATCAGGCCCGCGATGCCACAAGCGATAAGGTAGATCACGAACGTTGGCTCAACAGGGGGCATGGGTTTGTAACTTGGTCTCTAGCTGTTTCACGGCATCCAATAGCGCGCTCGGTCGTGTAATGACAATATCCGCCCCCCAACTATACGGGTCTTCATGGGGTCGGATGTAGCCATAGGTCACTGCGATCGTCCTCATCCCGGCAGCGCGTCCTGCTTCGATGTCACGCGGCGCATCGCCGACGTAGACGCAATGCGAGGCGGGCACCCCGAGCTCCTGGGCAGCCAGGAGCAGCGGCGCCGGATGGGGCTTGCGTTGTGGCAAACGATCACCGCTGATCACGCAGGCGGGCGCGTCGTCTAAGCGCAGCGCCTCGAGCAGTTCGGTCGTCATCGCGCCGGGCTTGTTGGTCACGATACCCCAGGCTGGCCCATAGTCAGATAGCTCGTTAAGTATATCTCTTAAACCATTGAAAACACGAGATTTAACAGCTACCTTATTTTGATAAATGTCGAGGAATTCCTGACGCAGGTCTTCCGCCTGAGCAGTCGTGCAAGCGGTGCCAAAACCCAGTCTGATCAGGCCCAGCGCACCGTTGGATACCTCGTTGCGCGCGATGGCATAGGGCGCGAGCGGCCGTTGATGCCGGGCGAGCAGCACGTTGAGCGCCGCCACCAGGTCCGGCGCCGTATCGACGAGCGTCCCGTCCAAGTCCAGTAAGACCGCACGAATCTTCATGCAGCCGATCGACGGACGGTGTAGCCGAAATAATTTACCGCGGAGTTACCGCCGAGCCGATAACTTCGCGTGAGCGGATTGAAGTGCAAGCCGGTGATGTCCAGCAGGTCCAGATCGGCGTGGCGGCACCAACTGGCGAGTTCCGCTGGGCGCACGAGCTTGAGATAGTCATGAGTCCCCCGGGGGACCATGCGCAGAATGTGTTCAGCGCCGACGATCGCTAATAGAAAACTCGTCAGGTTTCGATTGATCGTGGAGAAAAATACCGTGCCGCCGGGGCGAACCGCGAGCGAGCAGGCTGCGACCAGTGCTTCCGGGTCCGGTACATGCTCCAACAACTCAAGACAGGTGACGACGTCGAACTGGCCTGGTTCCTGACTGGCCAGGCTGGCGGCGTCGATCTGTTGGTACTCGAGGTGTATGTCGGTTTCGGCTGCATGCCGCCGGGCGACCTCGAGACTGGCTTCCGCGAGATCAATCCCGACAACGTCCGCGTCCCGGGTAGCGAGCGCCTCGCTGAGCAGCCCGCCGCCACAGCCGACGTCCAGGATACGCGCCCCCTTAAGCGTCACACGTTCCTCGATGTAGCTCAGGCGCAGCGGATTGATGTCGTGCAACGTTTTCAGTGGGCCTTCCGGGTCCCACCATTCCGCGGCCATCGCCTCGAACTTGGCGAGTTCCGCGGGGTCCGCGTTTTGCGAGGTTTGGCTCATGAGTCGAGGATCCTCTGTCCCCACTGATCTGCGCGTTCGAGGATTGTCGCCGGCTCCATGCGTGTCAGCGAACGGGCAGTGAGTAAATGCTCACCGGCAACCCAAACATCGGTGACCTGTTCGCGGCCGGCGCAATAAACCAACTGGGACAATGGGTCTAGAACGGGTCGCACGGCGGCTTCGGTTAATTCAACGCAGATCACATCCGCCGACTTACCAACGACGAGCGATCCGATCTCGTCGGCCAGGCCGAGGGCTCGTGCGCCGTTGATCGTCGCCATCTTCAATGCGGCCGACGCCGGTATGGCCTCGGGATTCTCGGCCACATGCTTACCGAACAATGCGGCCATCTCCATCTCAGCCCAAAGGTCCAATCGATTGTTGCTGGCTGCGCCATCCGTCCCTAACGCCGTGTTCACGCCAGCCGCCAACAACTCAGCGACGGGGCAGGCGCCACTGGCGAGTTTGAGATTCGATCGCGGACAATGCACCACACTCGACCCGGCCAGCGCGAGAGTTTCGATCTCGCTATCGAGCAACTGCGTCGCGTGCACTGCGATCAGCGCCGGGTTCAACAAGCCCAGTTCTTCCAGACGCTGCAACGGCCGTTGTCCAGACTGCGAGACGGCATCCTCCACCTCTCGCGCGGTCTCATGGACGTGCATCTGCACGGGGACCTCCAGTTCATCGGCGAGCTGGCGGATGCGCCGTAGGGTCTCGTCGGAGACGCTATAGGGCGCATGCGGCGCAAAGAAAGTGCTCACGAGCGGATGTGTCCGATAAGCATCGTGCACGGCGAGACCCTTGTTAATGTATTCATCCGGCGTCGCGGCCCATGGAGAAGGGAAGTCGATTGCGATCATGCCGACAGCGGCCCGGATGCCGGTCTCTACCGCAACTTCGGCCACCTTGTCCGGAAAAAAATACATATCGGCAAAGCAACTCGTGCCACCGCGAAGCAGCTCCGCGACGGCCAGCCGGGTGCCGTCGGCGACGAAATCCGCGTTGACCAGATTCAGCTCCGTGGGCCAGATGCGTTCCTCCAACCAACGCGATAGCGGCATATCGTCAGCATAGCCTCGCATCAGGCTCATCGCAGCATGCGTATGGGCGTTGACTAGGCCCGGCAGCAGCACGTGGTCCGGCCGCTCGTGAAGCGCGTCCGGCTCGAAACGTCCGGTCGCCTCGCCGCGGGGGAGCAACGCCAGGATTCGGCCCTTGTCGATCGCCACAGCGACATCCGTCTGCACGTCGGTATCTGGTTCCACCGCGATAGTCCAGCGGGGGCAGATCAGTGCATCGATACGTTGACTCACGATCCGGATGACTCACTCATGGGGGTTGCCGGCGTATTAACTTCGCGGCGAAGTATAGCCGTTTACTCGCTTTGTAACCCTACGGAGAAGGGCTCCCTTATGGTAGAATTCGAACGATTTATTGTGTACTCGGAACCTGATTTATCGAGTTTGTCTGGCCCTTCGAAATTCGCGGCCACCGTGGCTTGACGACCCGTTTCTCACTCAGTGCGTTATAGCTCAGCCGGTGCCTTTTAGCAGGCCGGGAGGGGCCAGTATTTGTAGTAAATACGATGGTTGAAATCGCCAAAGAAGTTCTGACTGTCAATCTCGAAGACGAGATGAAGAGGTCTTATCTGGATTACGCCATGAGCGTAATCGTCGGACGCGCGCTTCCGGATGTAAGAGACGGACTCAAGCCGGTTCATCGCCGAGTACTGCATGCGATGCGTGAGCTAGGCAACGATTACAACAAGTCCTACAAGAAATCTGCCCGTGTAGTGGGTGACGTGATCGGCAAGTACCATCCCCATGGGGATACTGCCGTCTATGAAGCCATCGTCCGTATGGCGCAGCCCTTTTCCATGCGTTATCTGCTTGTGGACGGGCAGGGAAACTTCGGGTCCGTGGATGGGGACGCCCCGGCCGCGATGCGTTATACCGAGATCCGCATGGCGCGGTTGGCTCAGGACCTGCTCTCCGACATCGATAAGGATACGGTCGACTTTTCGGCTAACTACGACGAAAGCGAGCACGAACCGACCGTCCTGCCGACGCGTGTACCCAACCTGCTGGTAAATGGTTCGTCCGGTATCGCGGTGGGTATGGCCACCAATATACCGCCGCACAATCTCGGCGAAGTCACCGATGCGTGTTTGGCGCTGCTGGAGAATCCCGAACTCGGAATCGGCGATCTCATCAAGCTGGTGCCGGGACCAGATTTTCCAACGGCAGGATTGATTCACGGCTCTCAGGGGATCCTCAGTGCCTATCACACCGGACGCGGCCGAATCTATGTCAGAGCTCGAACTCATATCGAGCCGCTCGCGACAGCTAGCCGCGAAGCGATCGTTATCACGGAGCTGCCCTATCAGGTCAATAAGGCCCGGCTGATCGAAAAGATCGCGCAACTGGTCCGCGAGAAACGTCTAGACGGAATCAGCGAGTTAAGGGACGAGTCCGATAAAGACGGGATGCGCGTCGTGATCGAGCTGCGTCGCGGAGAACTCTCCGACGTCGTATTGAACAACCTTTATAAACAAACCCAGCTACAGAG
>JAZFPW010000162.1:0-4394 GCA_036444815.1 Gammaproteobacteria bacterium | reverse complement strand
ACCCGCAACGAGTCGTGCAGTTCTTCAACGCCCAAAGAGCGTTACGGGCAAACGATCTCCTCCTCGCGTATCACGACAGATCCGATGGCGGATTGTTTACAACGCTCGTCGAGATGGCCTTCGCCGCACACGCCGGCCTGGAGATCGAAGTGCCGACCCCGACCGGCGATGTCCTCGGGTATCTATTCGCCGAGGAGCTGGGCGCCGTCGTCCAGGTGAAGGCGGACGATCTGGACGAGGCGCGCCGCATCGTGAGCGAGCACGGCATCGACGATTGCCCGGTAGTGGCTCGGGTAGCGAGCCACGGTGACGTCGTGATCCGTCTAGGCGAGCAGCAGCTTTTCAAAGCGCCTCGGGTACGGCTGCACCGCTGGTGGTCGGAGCTGACGTTTCGACTGCAACGCCTACGGGATCATCCCGAATGCGCGCAAGAGGCCTATGACACGATCCTCGACGAAGGCGACCCGGGCCTCGACGTGAGCCTGACATTCATCCCGCCGGAGTTCACGGCCCCGCCGCGTGACTCGCGGCCGAAGATAGCCGTTCTGCGCGAGCAGGGTGTCAACGGTCAGCGTGAGATGGCGGCGGCATTCGACCGGGCCGGCTTCGAGGCGCACGACGTTCATATGACCGACCTGCTGTCGGGTCGAACGGCGCTCGCCGAGTTTCGCGGGCTCGTCGCGTGCGGCGGATTCTCCTACGGGGACGTGCTGGGCGCCGGGGAGGGCTGGGCCAAATCGATTCTCTACAACGAACCCGTTCGCGCCCAGTTCGTCGAGCTGTTCGCCCGCGAGGACGTGTTCATTCTGGGCGTGTGCAACGGCTGCCAGATGCTCGCCGCGTTAAAGGACCTTATCCCCGGTGCTGGTCACTGGCCGAGGTTCGTACGGAATCGCTCGGACCAGTTCGAGGCGCGCTTGTCGCTGGTGCGCATCGAACCCAGCCCGTCGGTGCTGTTGACCGATATGGTTGGCTCGCGGCTGCCGATCGTTACGTCGCACGGTGAGGGCCGCGCCGAGTTCGCGTCGGACGATGAATTAGTGCGATCCGACCGTGAGCTCGCGAGTCTCCGTTACGTCGATAACCGCGGCGACGTCGCGGAACGCTATCCCGCGAACCCCAACGGTTCGCCGCGCGGCATCGCCGGGTTAACGAATGAAGACGGCCGCGTAACGATCATGATGCCTCACCCGGAGCGCGTGTTCCGCACGGTGCAACACTCCTGGCACCCGCCGGACTGGGGCGAGAACTCGCCGTGGCAGAAGCTCTTCGCGAACGCTCGCGACTGGCTCGACTCGAACGCGTAAGCGGTGATGCTGGGGGCGTCTCAGCTAGTCTTGCGAGCGACGTGGGCGAGGAGCGGGTCAGGCGGACTTGGCGCGGCGGCCGTGGCGGTCGATGGACGTGATCTTGTCGGCTTGTTCCGCGGCGAAATAGCGACGCATCTTCATCGCGGCACGGAGCTTACCCGTGCGGACGTAGCACTGGTAAACCATGTCCTTGATCGCCTCGACCAAGACGGCGGCCTCCTCGGCCTGGATCTCCGGCATCGGCCCGTCCACGCCGAACAGAATCGATTCGAGCGTATGCAGGACGCGGTCATCGAGATCGACGATGGCCACGACATCTCTGAAGAGATCGTGCCAGCGGAGTTTGGCGTCGGCGCCGAGGTCAGCCAACGACGTCTGCACGGTACGGCGACACATCGACGCGAAGGCGTTATAGCAGTCAGCCGTATAACACTGCAGCGCTTCCCGGAAGATTCGCTCGACGGAAGGCGGTAGATAGCTGAACTGGAAGTGCTCCCGGCTGCGTTCCACCTCGACGAGGTTGGCGGAAAGCTCAATGCGAGAGTCCTCGTACGCTCGCACGGCAGCGCGCGTGAAGCGCGGCTCTGCGCAGGCGGCGCAGCGGAAGCCGATGCCTACATGCCGGGGCCGATAGGCGCTCAATGCCTCGAACGAGGGCGTCGCGATCGGTAGCAGCTGCGCGTGCGCGCCGCAGTGCGGACACTCTCGCGAGACGGTCTCGGACTGCTCGAAGCTGTTGTCTTGATGGATAAAAATCGACATGTAGCGCCCCTGATTCCGAGTGTAACTCCTTCTAGGTGCGATTCAAGCCGCGAGGCTCTTGTAGCGAAGCCGATGAGGCCGATCGGCGTCGTGACCCTTGCGGCGTTTAAGATCCTCGGCATAGTCCGCGTAGTTGCCCTGGAAATACACCACCTCGCTGTCGCCCTCGAAGGCGAGAATATGCGTCGCGATCCGGTCGAGGAACCAGCGGTCGTGCGATATGACGACGGCACAGCCGGGGAAGGTCAGTAGTCCGCCTTCCAGAGCGCGAAGTGTCTCCACGTCCAGATCATTCGTCGGTTCGTCCAACAGCAGGACATTGCCGCCCTCACGCAAGACCTTCGCGAGATGGACCCGATTACGCTCGCCGCCCGACAATAGCCCGACTTTTTTCTGTTGCTCCGGTCCGCGGAAGTTAAAGCGTCCGACGTACGCCCTGGATGGTGTCTCGTAAGTTCCGACGGTCAGGATGTCCTGGCCATGCGAGATCTCCTCCCAGACGGTTTTGTCGTCGTCGAGCGCGTCGCGAGACTGGTCGACATAGGCCAGCTCGACGGTATCGCCGAGGCGGATCGTCCCCTCGTCGGCAGTTTCCTGGCCGACCAGCATGCGAAACAACGTGGTCTTGCCGGCTCCATTAGGACCTATGACGCCGACGATGCCGCCCGGCGGGAGGTTGAAAGCCAGGTCCTGGAACAGCAGTCGTTCGCCGAACGACTTACTGACCCCCGTCGCTTCGATCACGAGATCGCCGAGCCGCGGCCCCGGAGGAATGTAGAGCTCGTTGGTTTCACTGCGCGTCTGAAACTCTTTGGAGCTCAGCTCCTCGAAGCGTTGTATGCGTGCCTTCGCCTTGGCTTGACGGGCCTTCGGATTGGACCGTACCCATTCGAGCTCTGCCTTGATCGTCTTGTGATACGCCGCTTGCTGTTTCTCCTCGATCTTCAGCCGCTGCTCTCGTTGCTCAAGCCAGGACGTATAGTTTCCTTCCCAGGGGATTCCATAGCCGCGATCGAGCTCGAGGATCCAACCGGCCACATTGTCCAGGAAGTAGCGATCGTGGGTCACCGCCATCACCGTCCCCGGATACTCCGCCAGGAACCGCTCGAGCCAGGCGACGGATTCGGCGTCGAGGTGATTCGTCGGTTCGTCCAGAAGCAGCATGTCGGGCTCGGCGAGCAGCAGCCGGCACAAGGCCACGCGCCGGCGTTCGCCGCCCGAGAGCGCGGTGACATCGGCGTCCCAGGGGGGAAGTCGCAGGGCGTCGGCGGCGACCTCCAGCTTACGTTCCAGCTCCCAGCCGCCTGCGGTGTCGATCGCGTCCTGCAGCTTGCCCTGCTCGGCGAGGAGATCGGTCATCTCCTGTTCTTCCAGCGGCTCGGCGAAACGATCGCTTATCTCATTGAAGCGCTCCAACAACGCGATGAGTTCGCTGACGCCTTCCTCGACGTTGCCGCGGACGTCCTTGTCGGCGTCGAGTTGTGGTTCCTGGGGCAGAAAGCCGATCCGGATGCCGGGCTGGGGACGGGCCTCGCCGTCGAACTCGGCGTCGACGCCTGCCATAATCCGTAACAGCGTCGACTTGCCGGCGCCATTCAGTCCGAGGACACCAATCTTGGCGCCGGGGAAGAAACTCAGGCTGATGTCGCGCAAGATGAACCGTTTGGGGGGTACCACTTTCGAGAGTCGGTTCGTGGTATAGATGTATTGCGCCATGGCGCTGGGAATCCGTTCTCGAGGAGGCGCGATTATCTAGGAAGGCGCCGGACGTTGCCAGAGGAAGGAGCAGCAGGTGTCGGAACAGGTAATCGTGATTTGCGGCGAAGAGCTCGCATCCTACGGTTTTCCGGACGGTCATCCCTTCGGTCTGGATCGCCACGATGTATTCATGGCGGAGTTGGATCGATCGGCCAAGGCATCACAAGTCGTTCGGCGTCCGCCGCGACTAGCGACACGGGAAGAGATCCAGTATTTCCATACGGCAGAATACGTCGACTTTGTCGACGCCGCCTCGCAGCAGGGCTACGGTTCCTTGGACGGCGGCGACACGCCGGCCTATCCGGGCGTCTACGAGGCGGCCGCCCATGTCGTTGGCGGCACGCTGGAAGCGTTGGCCGCGATCATGGCGGGGCCGATTCGCCGGGCGTTTATACCGATCGGTGGCCTGCATCACGCGGCCAGGAGCCGGGCGGCCGGTTTTTGCGTGTTCAATGATTGCGGCGTCGCGATCGAGGCCGCGCTGCGCTTATACGGCATCGACCGACTCGCCTACGTCGATATCGACGCCCACCATGGCGACGGCGTTTTCTACGGCTTCGAGGC
>JAZFPW010000161.1:0-9875 GCA_036444815.1 Gammaproteobacteria bacterium | reverse complement strand
TGCGCGACCTTCTGCGGTGCTCATTGACTACCGTGTCAACTGCGCTCCTCAAAACCCGCGCGCCTTGTCTGAGCGCACCAGCCGGGTTTCTGAGACCGCTTCTATACTCGTTAGTGCGCCCTATGGGCGCTTGTATCAGCTGTCCGCTGCTAATACTCGCGGAGGCTGTACCACAATGGGAGATCCGTTTTATGTGGGCCCTACTCGCGCGCCGTCTAAGCGTGTGCTTATGTCTATCGATGGTTACCGCACTCGCCTGGGCGCAGACCGACTCGCCGGCGACACGCGCGACCATCGGCCTGTCGGAGGCGCTCGCGAGAACCATTGCCAGGAACCCCGATCTGACCGTTTTCGGTTATCAGATCGAGGCGGCAGAAGGCCGGCTGCTGCAGGCGGGGCTTGCTCCCAATCCGGAACTCGGTGTGGGGGTCGAAGACGTGCTCGGTAGCGACGCGTTCCACAACCTGGACAGTGCTGAGACGACCGTGACGCTCGGTTGGATTCTGGAGCGCGGCGTCCGTGAGCGTCTCATCGATGCCGCAAGCGCCGGCGTCTCTCTCCGCACCGTAGATGCCGAGATCGCGCGGCTCGATGCCGCGGCCGAAACCGCCCGCCGGTTTGTGATGTGTCTGGCCTACCAGGGGCGATTGCGCAACGCGGCGGAAGCTGTCCGTCTGACGGAAGAGACCGTCGAGGCGGTCATGGTCCGGGTCGCCGCGAGCCGGGCGCTGGACGCCGAACTCGCGCGCGCCGAGGCTGAACTCGTGCGCGCCGAACTGCTCGAGGAGGACTACGAGCATGAGCTGCTGTCCGCATATCACCGGCTGAGCGCGCAGTGGGGTGAGACGCGCCCGGATTTCGGATCGGTCAGCGGTGAGCTCCAGGCACTGCCGGCGGTTGAGCCCTTCGAGACGCTGCTGTCTCGCGCGGAACAAAACCCTGAGCTCGCCCGTTTCATGTCGCAGCAACGGCTGAACGACGCCGAGTTGCGCCTGGCCGAGGCACAGAGCAGACCGAACTGGCGGGTCTATGCCGGACTGCGCCGGATCGAGCGTACCGATGATCTCGCCTTGGTCGGCGGTATTACGATTCCACTGGCCGTGCGCGACCGCAATCAGGGGCGCATTGCCGAAGCCCGCGCCAACGTTGGTCGAATCGACGCCGAAGCAACCGCGGCGCGCGTCCGGATCGAAACCGCGTTGTTCGTGCTCTACCAGGAATTAAGGCACAACACACAACTCGCCGATCGATTGACGGAGGACGTGATTCCGCGACTCGAGCGAGCGCTCGCAGACACGCGCAGGGCCTACGAGCTTGGGCGTTACAGCTATTTCGAATGGACAGTCGTGCAAGCGGAAGTACTCGAAGCGAACAACGATTTGCTCGAAGCGAGCATCGGTGCTCATCGAATCGTCATAGAGATTGAGCGCTTGACCGGGGTGCAGTTCGCGCTACCGGCCACGGCGCGATGAGGTCAGCCATGATTACACGAACACGGTTCTTTGGAATATTGCTGCTAGGTGGGGCGCTCGTTGCGTGTGACAGTGAGCGGCAAAATAGCTCACCGGAAGCGATGATGGACGCCCCGGCGGATGAAGCGCTGCAGCGAGGGCCTCACAATGGCAACTTGCTCGTAGACGGCGACTTCGTCCTCGAACTCGCGATATTCGAAACCGGCATACCGCCCGAGTATCGTGCGTGGGCGACGAACCGGGGGCGACCGGTCGGCCCGGAGAGTATCGATCTTGGCGTCAGGTTGACGCGCCTGGGCAACCGAATCGATGAGATCGGCTTTCGCCCGCAGGCAGATTACCTGCGCGGCACCGCTACGATCTATGAGCCGCACTCGTTCGAAGTTTCGATCGATGCGTCCTACGACGGCCGGACGCATCACTGGGAGTACGAGAGCTTCGAAGGGCGGACGAGGATTAGCGCGGAGATGGCGGACGCATTCGGGCTCGAGACGATGGTCGCGGGCCCGGCAGTGCTCGAGGAAACGATCGCCGTCTATGGCCGCATCGTGCCCAACACGGAACGCGTCCGGGAGGTCAGCGCGCGTTTCGATGGCGCGATCCAGTCGGTCGACGTGTCGCTGGGCGAGACGGTGCGTCAGGGACGAATTCTAGCGACCGTTGAGAGTAACGAGAGTCTCAATCCGTACACGATTAACGCGCCCATCGCCGGTGTCGTTACCGAGCGAGTCGCGAACGCGGGCGAACAGACCGGCGGACGTCGTCTGTTTACGATCGTCGATACGTCGTCGGTGTGGGCAGACCTTGCCGTTTTCCCCGGTGACCGATCACGGTTGCGCGTCGGAGCAAACGTGACTGTCGCGCCGGCTACGGGCGGGTCGGCCAGCGCGGGCACGATTTCGCAGATCAGCGTCCTCGCGGAGGCTAACCAAGCGGTCACGGCCCGGGTCGTGCTCGGAAACAGTGATGGCTCGTGGGTGCCGGGAACTTACGTAACCGCGCAAGTCCAGGTAGCGGAGCACGCCGTCCCACTCGCGGTTAGACGGAGTGGGTTACAGAGCTTTCGCGACTTCACGGTCGTCTATGCGCAGGTCGGCGACGAATACGAGGTTCGTATGCTGCGACTGGGCCGGCAGGCGGGGGAGTGGGCTGAGGTGCTCGGCGGCCTCGAGCCAGGGACGCGCTACGTGACGGAAAATAGCTATGTGCTCAAAGCCGACATCGAAAAGTCCGGCGCCTCCCACGATCACTGAGTCAGGGCCGTAGCATGCTCGAACAGATCATAAGATACTCGATCGGCCAACGCGGTCTTGTGCTGATCTTCGTTCTATTACTCTCCGGCCTGGGAGTCTGGAATTTCACTCGATTGCCGATCGATGCCGTACCGGACATCACCAATGTGCAGGTGGTTGTCAATACGCCGGCGCCGGGCTACACGCCTCTCGAGGTCGAGCAACGCGTAACCTTCCCGCTCGAAAACGCGATGGCGGGGCTGCCGCGACTCGACTACACGCGTTCGATCTCGCGATATGGTTTGTCGCAAATAACGATCGTCTTCGAGGACGATACGGATATCTATTTCGCCCGCCAGCAGGTTGCCGAGCGGCTGAACGCCGCGAGGGCGACGTTGCCGGCTTCGCTGGAGCCGGCGCTCGGTCCGATTGCTACCGGGCTAGGCGAGATCTTCATGTTCACGGTGGATGCGGAGCCGGGCGCGGTCAACACCGACGGTACACCCGTCACGCTGACGGATCTGCGGTCGGTTCACGACTGGATCATCCGCCCGCAGCTCCTGCGTGTGTCCGGAGTCGTCGAGGTCAATCCAGTCGGCGGATTCAAGAAGGAGATACTGGTTGCTCCGGATCCGGCGAAGCTGCTGGCCTTCGGCCTGACGTATCGGGATGTCCTCACGGCGCTACGGCAGAACAACGACAATCGAGGCGCCGGATTCATCGAATACAACGGTGCGCAATGGTTGATGCGTGTACCCGGCCAGGCGGCGGACTCGCAGGACCTGGCGGACATTGTAATCAGTCAGCAGAACGGTATTCCGATACGAATCTCCGATGTGGCCAGCGTCGGCCCCGGCAGAGAGCTCCGCGCCGGCGCAGCGACGCAGAATGGTCGCGAAGTCGTCATGAGCACAGTCTTCATGCTGATCGGTGAGAACAGCCGTGTGGTGGCAAACGCCGTAGCCGAGAAGCTCGAAGAGATCACACCGAGTTTGCCGCCCGGCATCACCGCGACGGCCGTTTACGATCGTACCGAACTCGTCGACGAGACGTTGGCGACGGTCCAGAAGAACCTGCTCGAAGGCGCTCTGCTAGTCGTCGTCGTGTTGTTCCTCTTATTGGGCAACGTGCGTGCCGCATTATTGACGGCGGCGGTCATTCCGGTTGCGATGCTGATGACTATAAGCGGCATGGTGCAGAGCGGAGTCAGCGCCAACTTGATGAGTCTCGGCGCGCTCGACTTCGGGCTGATCGTCGACGGCGCCGTGATCATCGTCGAGAACTGCCTGCGGCGGCTCAGCGAAGCGAGCCGGAGCGGGGACCAAAAGATTCCGGAACGGTTGGCCGTCGTGCGCGATGCGACGCGCGAAGTCATACGCCCGGCTTTGTTCGGCGTCGGCATCATCACGGCTGTCTACATCCCGATCTTTGCGTTGACGGGTATCGAAGGAAAAATGTTTCACCCGATGGCGACGACGGTCGTCATCGCGCTCGTCAGCGCGATGATTCTGTCGGTGACGTTTATTCCCGCGAGCGTTGCGGTGCTGTTTCGCCGGCCGATCCGGGAGAGCAGGAACCCCGTCGTCGATGGGGCACGGCGGATCTACCGGCCGGTGCTCGCAGCTACGCTGCGTTTTCGTTGGCTCACGATCGGTGCGGCCGCCGCACTGGTTGTCGCGGCGAGTCTTCTGGCCACTCGATTGGGTACCGAGTTCGTACCGACGCTTGACGAGGGCGATATCGCGATGCACGCACTGCGTATTCCGGGGACCTCGTTGCAGCAGGCGATCGAGCTACAACAGCAGCTCGAAGCCCGGATCAGAGATATGCCGGAGGTCGAGCGTGTATTCGCCAAGATCGGTAGCGCCGAGGTCGCGACGGATCCGATGCCGCCGAGTGTTGCCGACAATTTCATCATCCTCAAACCGCGCGAGGCGTGGCCTGATCCGGACAAGCCGAAGACCGAAGTCGTGGCCGATCTGCGGGCACTCGTGACGCCGATTCCGGGTAATCGGTACGAGTTCTTGCAGCCGATCCAGATGCGCTTCAACGAGCTGATCGCCGGCGTGCGCGCCGAGCTCGCCGTAAAGGTCTTCGGTGACGATTTCGACGAACTCATCCGGCTCGGGGGCGAAATTGAGCAAGTCATCGGCGCAGTTCCCGGCGCGGTGGATGTGGCTGTCGAGCAAGCGACCGGGTTACCCGTCATGACGGTGGAACCGAAGCGCAACGTACTGGCGCGATACGGCGTGACGATCGCCGAGCTGCAGGATGTTGTCGCTACGGCGATCGGCGGTGTCGTGGCCGGACAGCTTTATGAGGGCGACCGGCGTGTCGATATCGTCGTGCGGCTAGCCGAGAATCTGCGTTCCGACCCCGATCAGTTGGCCGCTCTGCCGGTTCCGCTCACCGACGGCGGTTACGTTCCGTTGCGCGAGGTTGCGGACCTTCGGTTGGCCACGGGCTACAATCAGGTGCCGCGCGAGAACGGGAAGCGTCGCGTGGTCGTCACGTCTAATGTGCGCGGGCGCGATCTCGGTTCGTTCGTCGGCGACGTGCAGCGCGCGGTCCAGGAACAAATCGATATTCCGGTTGGCTACTGGATCGAGTACGGCGGTACGTTTCAGCACCTGCTATCGGCAACGAACCGTCTTATGGTGGTCGTGCCGATGACCCTGCTGATCATCGTCGTCCTGCTCGTCGTGGCGTTGGGATCGATACGCGACGCTGCAGTGATCTTCTCGGGAGTTCCGTTAGCGTTGACGGGCGGCCTCGTGGCGCTCCTGTTGCGCGGAATTCCGTTTTCCATATCGGCGGCGGTCGGGTTCATCGCGCTCTCGGGGATTGCGGTGCTGAACGGTCTTGTCATGGTGACCTTTTTTCGCGATCTGCGCGCTTCCGGCCGGTCTCTCGACGAAGCGATCGTCGAAGGCGCGCTGACTCGCCTTCGTCCTGTGTTGATGACCGCATTGGTGGCGTCACTAGGCTTTGTCCCAATGGCGCTCAATAGTGGTATTGGCTCGGAGGTGCAACGACCATTAGCCACGGTCGTCATTGGAGGAATCGTGTCATCGACGCTGCTGACTTTGGTGGTACTGCCGGCGCTCTATCGCATCGTCCATCCGGGAGGGCGGGTCGCCAGACTCCATGGCGTATAACTCGAACCGGCGAGCAAACCAGTCCAGGAACGGTGCCATCGCGTCTGGTGATTCACCGAGCGGGCTGATACGATCGACGAACGCGCGCGCGTCGTCCATCCGGTCATTTCTCGCCAACGTGTAAAGATACACACTGTAGATCGGCATGGAGATTCTGTCCTGGCCTACGACATAGCGATTCAGTTGCTCCAGCGCGGTTGGGTAATCTCGTCTGGCCAGACTGCCGAGCGCAAGTTCCCCCTCGAACTCAGCGTCATACGCCCCCGTCTGCAGCCGCTGCTGCGCAATGTCCTGCATCGCCACGTTCGTGCCTAGCAACCACAGGGGTAGCGTTTCCAGCGGAGTGGAAGTCAGGAGTTCGTCGATGACGTCCCAGCGTAGTCGTTCCGTCGGTTGGCTGTAGCGTCCAGCCGTAAAGTAATCCTTGATGATACGCTCGTACTGAAAGTAGGTTTCGCTCTCGGCTTTCAGCCCGTCGGGCCAGAATGTGTCGATATAGTGACTGGTCCTGAACCGTTCCAGGCGCGTGTCTTCATTCATCATTCTGTCATACAGCGGCTCGCGGTCCTGTCTGTACGGTAGCCGCGACGAGATGCGTAACGGGTAGTTATCCGTTACCGGCGGAATGCCGGCGGTAAGAGTTACGAGCATTTCGGCATCAGCCATGAATAGCGATCCCATCTGCGCTGGCGTCTCGAACCCCAGCGCCCGCAGCTCGTTATTAACCTCGGGGTCACGCCATTGGGCGGAAAATTCCGCGATCGACGCCCCGGCGACCGCATGATTCGACCCCATCAACATCCAGTTGAGCCCTGCGCCCGACCAGAGGGAGCAATCCGGGAACGCATTGCAGAATGCCCGAGTGATGGCCAGAGTGTCGAGCGGCTCAAGCTCCTGGGCGGGCAGCCAATAGGTTGTGTAGCCGCCCTCGCGCAGACGTGAGCGGATCAACTCGAAGTATTCCTGTGAATACAGGTTTACGATACCGGAGATCTTTGGTGGCGGCGGTTCGGACGTGATTAGGTCGTACAGTCTGGGGGTCGTGTTTAGAAAGAAACGGCCGTCTTCCACATGAACGCGGACACGTGGATCATGCAGCGGATTCTCGTAGTCGTCGTACACCAGAGTGCTCATGTCCAGGATATCTCGCGAGATGTCGACCACATCGATGTGCTGCAACCCTGCTGTGTCGGTGAGTGCCTTGGCGGTCGAACCCACTCCAAAGCTAATGAGCAGCGCTTCGCGCATCTCGGGATTCAACGCGACAGGCAGATAGACATACAACTTCATGTACCGCCTGGCGAACGTCGTTGTCGATGACATGGAGTAACCATTGGTCGCGAGTCGATAATACAGCGGCTCGCCGTGCCGGACATTACGGTAATACTGGATGGTCGCCGTGAGACTTTCGCGTGTCTCCACGAGTTCATGATCACGAAGCTTCGTCGCCAGAATGCCGAAATAGGCCTGCTGCATAAGGCCGAACGGGAACAGAACGAGGCATGCGGCGAGCGTCACGATAGCGGCCGGCCTAGCGAGCATCGTGAGCCTGTGGTATACACGCTCGGCGCCCGGCACGAGGAGCGTCGTGACGCCGTAGGCCGCAGCGAGAAGGAAGAACGAATTCTCCATGCCGACGACGGGCAGTAGAATAAAGCCACCGGCCAGTGATCCCAGCATCGCCCCGAGCGTGTTGCAGAAAGTGGTAACACCGGTCGTCCGCACGGAGGTGCCGAGCTCATCCTTGACGGCGCGTCCGACCATCGTAAACGTCACCCCCGAGAGCAGCGCTACCGGCAACATCAGAAACGCCGCGAAACCGAAAAACTCGAGCGTGGTCGTGTTCTGCTGGATCTGCTGGGCCGTGAAGACGTTGAAACCGGCATAGGTCAGCACGACCATTGCGCCACTCAGCGCTGTGGTGGTACGTAGCCACACATGGGCCTGATCGCTGAGGCTGTAGAACCGGGCCGCGACGAGTCCTCCCAGCGCGATACCCGCGAGGACCACGGCCAGCATCACGGCAAAAATCAGGCTGGTGCCGTCGTGGCTGAGCAGCAGGAACCGGAACCCGACCACCTCGAATGCGAGCATGATCGCGCCGGACAGGAACGCGACGCCCAGATAGCGGTAACCCCGCGCGGAAAGATTTGGCGACGTGACAAGCGCATTGTCCGGTGCGATATCGGCCTCGAACGACCGCGACAGGCGCAATGCGATCAGGGCAGCCGCGAAGTTCAGAACCAACGCAAAAAGGCCGCTACCCAGAATTCCTAGCCACTTTATGAGCAAAGCTTCGCTCGCGATTGCCCCCAGCATCGCCCCTAGCGTGTTCCAGCCGTACAGCCGTCCAAGCGAGGCGCCGAAGTTCGGTTCGACCCGCGTCAGAGCGTGTACGAGTACCGGCAGTGTTGCGCCCATCGCGGTTGCGGGAATCACCAGCACCGCGAACGCCATAGTCAGGCGCACGAGGTTGAGCAGCCATGGGATGGCGGCCAGACCTCCGAGCATGGGACCGAGCAGCTTTGGAAACTCGGGTAGTGCGAACACGAGCGATGCGCCGACGAGCCCGATGACGAGTTCCAGGCCCACGTACAACAGGATGGGTCGTGAAATGCGATTGCCCAGTCGTGCCGTTAGCGCATTGCCGAGTGCCAATCCGCCCATGAACGCGCCCAGCACCAGGCTCGCGCTCCAGATACTGTTACCGAGTGATAGGCCGACCAGGCGAAACCAGAGCGTTTCGAAAATTAGCGCCGAAACGCCGGACAGAAAAAAGATCAGGCTGAGCGTGATTCGCATGGCACTCGGTGGCTGGCCGCTGGCGTGCCGCATTATGTCTAATGTGTACGCCGCCTATCCTGCGAACAGTTCACAGATCCGGAAACGGGCGCGTCAATACGAGCGCACCGATATGCGGACGAAACCCTGCCCACACCATGAGAAGCGGTGGGTCCTGGTCTAGCTAAATCGTCAGCGAGCACTCTCCTCGCTCCAGAATGTCATCACCGGGTTGTTGACGAACCCTGGCGGGAAGCAGAAGAGACCCATACAGGCCAGCGGCGGCGGTGTGCACTCGTCACCGACGCAGGTGTCAGGGTCGTCCGGCGAGGGGAATAGGAAGACTACTTCACTGGCAATCGACCCCTCGAACTCCCGGTAGCGGTCGCTCTCGGTCAGCGTCTCACCCCCGACTTCGTCCAGATTATTGACCGGTGCGCCGTTAAAGATATCCATGACGTACAGGCGATTGCTGCCCAATCTGGGCTGGCAGTCGGTTGCACTGGCGGCGCCTCCTGGCCTGAACGTCGTGAAGAATACCTGGTCGTTGAACGTACGGGCCTCCGCCAGCACCTTCTCACCTCTCCAGCCGCCATCACGCAATTCGAAACGCCAGCCTGGGCTGCCGATCGGTACGACGGCGTTGACATCGTCGGTGATGTCCACGAGATCGGCATCGGTCGTTGGCGTCGCCGTGTTGTAGTCCGTCTGGGTTCGGGTGTTGAACACAGTGTAGTCGCGCAGCGCATAGAAGCGATCTTGCGTCAGTAGGCTGTTGGGGTGCGCGCGGTGACCGGAGCCGATACCGACATGCACGAAGTTATTATTGTTGTCATTGACCGGCGCGACATCCGGCGCATAGTAGAATCGCCGGGTCTCGGTGGCCGGTGACGGGTCCTGGGGCGCGCCGCCGAGTTCAGCGATGACGCCGCCATTAATCAAGTTGCTTGCCGGCTCACCGTTGAAAATGTCGAACCGCCAAACCTGCCCGCCCATATCCGCCACGTACATTCGATCGGCGTACCGATCGGCATTCAGATCAATGACTCTGACATCGGAGGGAATCGAGTATTGCATTTTCGTCAGGTTACGGTCCGCGCCATTGTCGCTGGCGTGCCAGAGCAGCGCACCGCTGGCCGAATCCACGATGTAGATCGCGTTGCCTTTAATGTCTGTGCTACCGTCGTTGTTGTCCTGGGTCGCGTCGTAGCCGCCGCCGAAGATCAGCACCA
>JAZFPW010000160.1:0-4454 GCA_036444815.1 Gammaproteobacteria bacterium | reverse complement strand
GCGCTGGGCCTGGAGATCGGCGAGAACAACGTAGGCCTCGGCCTGCATCGCCGGATGTCTCGTCGACAGTGAGATCGCCCGTTCGATGGAGGCGATGGCCGAGATCAACGCACCGATACGCTTGAGCGTGGTGGCCCGGCGCGCCGCAGCAGGTATTGCATCGGTGTCTGCGATCGGCGATTGCAGCAATCCCTCAACCATCGCGGCGGCGGTCTATGATGGCCACCGCGTGGCGCGCGAGCTCGATTCACCACCGGCCGATCCGGATATGCCTTTCCGTCGCGAGCACATCGCGCTGGAGCCATCGGTTTAGGGGCGGGCTCCATGAGCATTGGTCGCTACGAGCTAAACCGTGGACACCACCCGAGGATCAACCGGGTCAAAGCATCACGATGGCCCGGCACGTGGGGCATAACTGGCGGGATCGTCTGCCTGACTTTGATGGATAGCTTACCAGGGGGTACAACATGACCGAGAACACCATTATCCGTTTGAACAGAGATGGCCCTGAGGGTACGGGCCTAACGTTCCGGGGGCATTGTGAGTCCGAAAACGTCATCGACGGCGATCCGGTCGAATCGGGTCACAACTATTTTACCGACAAGACCGGGCAACTCGCCGCCGGCGTTTGGGAATGCACGCCGTACACGTCACAGATCGACAGTTATCCGGTCGATGAGTTCTGCTTCATCCTGAGCGGCAAGGTGGTCATCACCGACGCTGATGGCCGCGCCGAGACGTTCAAAGCCGGCGAATGCTTCGTCATACCAAAAGGCCTGAAGTGCACCTGGCACATGCCTGAGACCGTGCGCAAGTTTTACGTGATCTTCGAGGACAAGGGCGGGGCGCAGCAGGCGGCTGAGTAGCCCGGCCCTGGGTTGCAAACATCTAACGTCTACAGACAAGGAGCGGGTTAGCCTGTCTGGACGAGCCCTTGACAGCGGAAATCGTAAATTCAGGCAATTGGGAAATCGTGGTTGCGGGTGAGCGAGTCGAGGCACGGGCTTCGCTGAAACCCTTGTATGACCGAATGATGGAACGGATCAAGAGCTGAACCGCAACTGTGCGTCGCTAACCGCACCATTGTGGCTGGCGCTCGCCCGAGCGCCGTTGGCTCACTTCGAGGACGCGACTTCGCTCAAGGTCTCGTCGAGTGCCGAGAGAAACCGCTGCACGTGACTGCGCTGAAAGACGATGGGAGGGCGGATCTTTAGGACATTGCCGTATAAACCGTCTCGGCCTATCAGCACGCCGCGGTTGCGCATGCCATTCACCACCGCGCGTGTTTCGACCGCAGCCGGCTCGCGTGTGGCGCGGTCGCGCACGAGTTCCACGCCTATGAAAAGACCGGGTCCTCGTACGTCGCCGACGATAGGGTGTCGTTGCGCAAGCTCTTCTATTCCACCCCTGAGGGCAGCGCCTACCTCCAGCGCGTTTGTTTGCAGGTTCTCCCGCTCAATGACATCGAGCACGGCCGTAGCTGCTGCGCAGGACACGGGGTTGCCACCGGTGGTGCTGAAGAACTCGGTGGCTCGACAGAACTCGTCGGCAATGTCCCGCCGCGTCACCACAGCACCTATTGGATGTCCGTTGCCGATTGGTTTCCCTAAAGTCACGATGTCCGGCACTACGTCGTCCTGCTCGAACCCCCACATGTGCTTTCCTGTGCGGGCGAAACCTGCTTGAACCTCGTCCGCAACGCACAGTCCACCCGCCGCCCGCACTCTTTCGAAGACACCGGACAGATAGCCCGGCGCTACCTCGAAGATACCGGAGCTGCTCATCACCGTGTCGATCATGAACAACGCGGGTCTGTGACCCTTGGCCTCGAGCCGCTCCAGGACGGCATCGGTATAACTTGCATAACGCACACCCCGCTCCGCGTCCGCCCGACCCCATTCGCCGCGATAATCATCAGGAGGATCTATGGTTTCCACATGTGACGGGAGGTGCGCGCGATCAACGATGTGGTAAGGCGAAAGATCGTAGGTCGCCTCGGTGATCCCGTGATAAGCACCCTGGAGCACCAGTCCACCGGTGTTACCCGTGCAGGTTTTCGCTATTCGCCACGCGAGGTCGTTTGCTTCACTGCCCGACGAGACCAGCATGCAGATCTCGAGCTCGTCGGGCAACGTAGCCGTAAGGCGGTCACCGAACTCGACGATGGCCTCATAAAGGTAACGGGTGTTCGTATTGAGCAGCGCCGCCTGCCGGGCGATAGCCGCTACCACCTGCGGATGACAATGGCCCACTTGCGGCACGTTGTTGTACGCGTCCAGACAAGCGTTGCCTTCGGAGTCGTAGAGCCACACACCCTCGCCCCGCACCGCATGCAGTGGGTGATCATAGGAGAGCTCGATTCTGGCACCGAGCCGGTGTTCACGCCGTTTACGTAGAACGTCGGTATCGACCACTTTTGGCGTGACACTCGGGTGAAGCGTGGTCAGCCCACAGGCTGCGCGAAACAGCTGCTCTGTCGAAGCCAGACCGCGGGTGTGAATGTCCTCGAGCAGCGCCCAGCTGTTTTCCTCGAACTGCTCGTAGTGGTCGCGTTCGTCAGGCGTCGATTTCCACGACTCGATTGCGAAGCCCATCGCGAGGCGCGTGCTCGCGAGCAGCGGCAGCAACGCAATCTCTTCGGGCTCGAGTGGCGTCACGCCGTGGTAACCGGCCACTATTTGGGCCATGGCTGCCAGGGGATCCGATCGTCCGGCCGCGACCTCCGGTGCGGTCACCGCGAGGTCCTGCACGAGTGGGGCGTGGATGAGATCACCGAAGTCGTACACACCGCTGATCGCCCACGGACTCTCCGGGTTGACCACGCAGTTGTGAAACGATACGTCGTTATGAATCACCTGCGCACGAAGTCCCGGGAAAACCGGCAGGGCCCGCGCCTGGAATTCATCGAAAATTGCCCCGGCGCGTGCCCTGATCTCGGGCATTGCTATTCCCGTGGCGAGATAGGCCAGCTTGTCCGCACGCTTCATATCCCAGGCGAGCGGATGATCGGCCGCCGGGTGGAAGAAGCCTCTGAGCGACCGCCCGAGCTGTGCCACCAGCTCTCCGACGCCGCGCATCAACCGCTGGTCGTCGGGAGCGTGCCGCAGCTCCTGCCCCGGCAGATAACTGTGCAACCGTACGTTGTAAGAGTGCCCGTCGGCACCAGCCACGATGACCCATGGCTTGCCGTCCAGGGAACAATGCACCTGCGGTATGGGCAGCGAGGGGGCGGTCGATCGAATATGCTCTAAAGCCTTGCATTGAAAATCGATCAGGGTCTCGGCGTCGGCCCGGTTCGCGATTTTGAGCAGGAACTCGCCGTCTGCAGTCTGCAGGTGAAAGTTGCTGTCGCGCTCCCCGCCGAGCGAGCGTGCCGTCGCGCTGATGCCAAAGTGTTCCTCGACAATGCGTTCGGCGTCCGGGCCCGTCAGCTCTGGCTTAGGCGTGTGGAGATTGCGAAGCAGCGCTTCGGCGGTCGGTTCGGCCATGGGAGTATGCTTTGCGAGCACGGCAACTGCCAGTCTACCGAATCGGTGTTGCCGCCGCACGATCGCTGTTCGGCGGCGGCAAAATTGCTGCGCCTACAGGTATTCACCCGCCCGGTCGCGATGCGCGAATTCCGCGGCCATTCGATCGCTGCTTCCAGCGATCGTTTTGAAACGATCCGAAAATCCGCGTGCCGGTGGTTCGATTCCATCCCTGGCCACTACTTGATGCGAGCGTTAACCGCCTTTTCCACTTGGTCTTGTCCCTATACAGCAGCGCAGACTGACTCTGGGCCTGCATACGGGGGTGGTCCGAGAATGCGTCGAGGCGATCATGCGAAGAGACCACGACTGACTCCGTCGCGGTGACTTCCGTACCAAAATATACGTTAGTAATCCTCTAAAACGTAACGACGTTCTCAAAAACCCCTAGCGGTGCAAGCAAACTGCCCATAAAATCGCCGCAAATCCGATGCCTAATAGCCGGGGCCAACGGTCGCAGCTAGGAGATCATTGCCCATGAAGATCGTTGACGTTAAGACCTATTCGGTGGCGAACCCGCCGCCCCATCATGGCGGACGTTACTGGGTGTTTCTGAAGTTAACGACGGATACGGGAATCGAGGGATATGGTGAGGCCTATGCCGTGCCATTCCATCCGAAGGTTGTCGTGCGCATGATCGAGGACGTGTGTGAACGTTATGTCCTGGGCTCCGATCCGTTCAAGATAGAGCGGCTCTGGCGCATCGTTTATTCGAGCTGTTATACCCAACGCTCTGATCTATCTATTATGGGTGTGCTTAGTGCCATTGAAATGGCCTGTTGGGATATCGTCGGCAAGGAGCTGAACAAACCGGTCTACGAACTGTTGGGTGGCCAGGTGCATGAGCGATTGCGGTCTTATACCTATATATACCCAAAGGCGTCCGACAAGACCGATGTATACACGGATGCCGATCTGGCGGCAGAA
>JAZFPW010000159.1:0-9827 GCA_036444815.1 Gammaproteobacteria bacterium | reverse complement strand
AACAGGGCGATCAGGATGAAGATCATCTCGCCGGCATAGAGATTGCCGAACAGCCGCAGCGCCAAGGAAATCGGCTTGGCCAGTTCCTCGACGACTTTCAGCAGGAAATTGAACGGCAGCATCCACTTGCCGAATGGATGCAGAAAGATCTCCTTCGCAAACCCGCCTACGCCCTTGATCTTGACACTGTAGAAGATCATCAGAATAAAGACGGTAATCGACATACCGAATGTGATGTTGAGGTCCGTGGTCGGAACGACCTTCATGTATTCGATACCTGCGGCAGTACCGAGGGCCGGTAGCAGGTCGACCGGTATCAGGTCCATGAAGTTCATCAGAAAGACCCAGCAGAATATCGTCAACGCGAGAGGCGCGATCAGTTTGTTGGAACCGTGGTAACTGTCTTTGACCTGGGTATCGACAAATTCGACGAGCAGCTCGACGAAATTCTGCCAACGTCCGGGCACGCCGGACGTGACCGTTCTGGCGGCGAAATAGAAGCTTCCGGTGAAGAGTACGGCAAGGGAAACAGCATAAAAGATGCTGTCGATATGAAAATTCCAGAATCCTTCACCTGTGTGCAAGTTGGTCAGGTGATGGCCGATATAGTCCGCTACGGACTCCGGTCCTCCGTGGAGTTCCTCCATCTCTAACTCTTGCTCATCTTAAATATCGGTCGGTGGTCTCGGGTTGAAGTGGGGCAGCGGCACGCAGAGTGCCACCCAATACACGGCTAAGGTCGCCGCAAAACCTCCCAACATAGCTCCGAAAGAAACATCCATGTTCAACAGCACCAGCGAGAACAGGCCTACCGTAATGACGAATTTATAAAGCTCCGCTCGGTAAACCCGACGGAGAATCCTCGTTGGCTCAGCGCTCGCGCTTAGCCAAAACGTGCTCACGACCATAGACAGGCTGGCCAGTGCCCCGATGCCGCCACCCAAGAGCGCGGAGACGGAAGCGCGGGGCCCTCCCAAAAGCCATCCGGCTGCCGATACGAGTAGCGCGATACCGATCTGCCCGGAGACGATGCCGAGTGCCAGTTTGCGCGCCTTGAGAAAGTACGTTTCAAGCTCGCTCACTAGAGGCTCTAACTACCGTCCCGGCTAGTCACAGGCAAATAAAAAGCCACGTGTGTGGCATCGGACGAGGGGTACTCACTAGCAGTTAGCCGAGTTATTGTAAGGTTTCGCTGTGCCGCGTTCAAGAATCTCGGTCGATGTGACCGATGATTCCATCGAGCTCATCCAGACTGTAGTAGCGAATGATGATGCGGCCGCCGCTGCCGCTGTGCTCGATCCTCACCTTCGCACCGAGTCGATCGGACAAACTCGTCTCGAGTCGTCGAACGTCCGGGTCCCGCGTCGCACGCCGAACAGCACGGCTTGATCGCTTCCGGGACTCCGGCAGGCGCCTGACCGCGCGCTCGGTCTCACGAACGCTCCAGCCCTCCTTGACCACCCGCCTAGCCAGCGTGAGCTGATCCTCGGCCGAGTCCACGGCCAGTAACGCCCTGGCGTGGCCCATGTCGAGCTCACGCCGTTCCAGCATCGTCATCAGCGGGCCAGGTAACTCCAACAACCTCAGAAGATTGCTAACCATGACCCGCGATCTACCGACTGCGTCCGCAGCCGTCGCGTGAGTCATCTCGAAGCTCTCCACGAGGCGTTGTAGCGCCCGGGCTTCCTCCATGGGATTGAGATCCTCGCGTTGGATATTCTCGATGAGCGACACGACCAGCGCGACCTGGTCGGGTATTTCCCGGACGATCGAGGGAATGGTATCCAGCCCGGCGAGCTGCGCCGCTCGCCAGCGCCGTTCGCCGGCAACGATCTCGTAGCGGAGCTCCCCGCTAACGGCATCGAGCGGGCGGACGACTATCGGTTGAACGAGCCCTTGGGCACGTATCGAGTCGGCCAGCTCCTCGAGCGTCTCCTCGCGCATGTCCACGCGCGGCTGATAGCGCCCTCGTTCCAGGAGATCGACTGGAATCTCCTTCAGACTGCCGATAATGCCCGCTACTTCGGGGATGGCCTCGGTGCTTAACAACGCCTCCAGTCCACGCCCCAGGCTTTTCCGCTTCGCCATGGTGCCTCTACGTCATCCGCGAGAACTTCGCTGCCGAATTGTAGCTCAAGCCTGCGGCCGAGACGTCAGCCCGCCGGAGCACTCTCCCGGCGATTGATCTCTCCGGCGAGTGCCAGGTAGGCCAGTGTGCCACGGCAATATTTATCGTGATACAGCGCGGGCAGGCCGAAACTCGGCGCCTCCGCCAACCGGACATTCCGTGGTATGACGGTCCGAAAGACGCGCTCGCCGAAGTGCTGCGTGAGTTGGCCTGAGACTTCCGTCGCAAGGTTGTTACGCGGATCGAACATCGTCCGCAGGATCCCGTATAAGACCAATTTCCGGTTAGCCCCGCTGCGGATTCGTTCTATCGTTTCGAGCAGCGCCGTCAGGCCCTCCAGCGCGTAGTACTCGCATTGCATCGGGATCAACGCGCCGTCCGCGGCCGTGAGCGCGTTAACGGTCAGAATATTCAGCGACGGCGGGCAATCCACGAGGATGTAGTCGTAGCGGCCCACGACCGGTTTTAGCGCACGTGCCAGTCGATATTCGCGCTCCGGCTCGCTCAGCAGCTCCACCTCCGCCAGCGTGAGCTCCTGATTGCTCGGGAGGAGCGAAAGACCCTCATGTAACGCGGGCTGGATGACGTCCGACGCCGCGACTCCGTCGAGCAGCACATCGCAGACGCTTCGCTCGAGCGTGTTCTTATCGACGCCGCACCCCATCGTCGCGTTGCCTTGAGGATCGAGGTCCACGAGCAACACGCTGCGGTGAGTCGCCGCGAGAGACGCGGCCAGATTCACGCAGGTGGTGGTCTTACCGACCCCACCCTTCTGATTCGCTATCGCGACGATTCTTCCCATCGGTTGTCCGCGGTCTCAATGATAACGAGAGAACCCTTGAGCGAATTAGTCACCGGATCCTCTATGCAGCGAGCCCTGGCGTCCGCCCCAAGTTCGGAGGCCTCGGTCTGATAGTTCGCCTTCGTGAGCACGAGTACGATACCCTCTCTCGCCAGCAGATGCCGAGTGAGTGTTAGCAGCTCAGGGAGGGCCGCCACGGCCCGGGCGAGCACCGTATCAAACCGCGGCACCGGAATTAAGTCCTCGGCCCGGGACTGTTCCACGCCGACATTGGCGAGGCCCAGCGCACCCTGAACATGACGCAGGAACCGCGCCTTCTTGCCACGGCTCTCGATTAACGTCAGATCGACCTCCGGGCTCGTGATCGCGAGCGGTATGCCCGGAAGCCCCGCGCCACTGCCGACGTCGGCGATACGGGTGCCTTTGAGATAGGGTCTGAAAGCGAGGCTCTCGACGAGATGTCGCCGAATCATCTCGTCCCGGTCGGTGATCCCCGTCAGGTTGTGGACCTCGTTCCAACGCTCCAGTAACGCCAGGTATTCCGCGAGTTGTCGGGCTTCGGCCTCGCTCACGGCCAGGCCGACGCTCTCGAGCTCCTCGAAGATCCGCTGCTGCATGCGCGCAGTATACGATCGAGCTATTCGCTTGACGCGGGGGGCATGAACGATCGCGTCCGGCCCCTTGGCAGGACGGCCGAGGCGTTGTCTGACCGATGGATGCACCTGGAGCGGACGGCGATAACCTGCTATACACCGCGAAGCATCCATGAGCGGTATCCGATGAACGGCACGGCGACTGAATCCAGCGACTCTTTCACCCGCTCGGCCGGCACGCAGCTGATCTGGCTCGGCGGCGCCGCGACACTCGGCTTCGCGCTGTTGATGGGCCTCCTGTCCTGGGCCTCTGCGCTGACGGGCGGTGGTTCGGCCACGCTGGACGCCATCGACGCAGAGTCGGGCACGATCACATTGCGAATTCGCAACGAGCCGCCGCAGCTCGATAGCACGCGGGCTACGGACACGCTCAGCGGCATGATCATGGGCCATATCATGGAAGGGCTGCTGCGTTACGACGAGAACAACCGGTTGGCCCCCGGTGTGGCCGAACGTTGGGAGATCCGCGAGCACGGCGCGACCTTCTGGTTACGGGATGACGCACGCTGGAGCGACGGCGCGCCGGTCACGGCGCACGACTTTATCTTCGCCTGGCGGACAGCGCTCGATCCGGCGACGGCCTCCGAGTACGCTTTCATTCTCTATCCGCTAAGGAACGCCGAGGCAATCAATACCGGCGGGTTCCCCGGCGACGCGCTCGGCGCAACGGCGGTCAGCGACCGGGTACTGGAGGTCGAGTTCGAGCAGCCGCTCGCGTATTTCGAGCAGCTCGTCGCGTTCCCGACCTATTACCCGATTCGCGAGGACTTTTATCGCAGCCGCGACGGCCGCTATGGGGCCGATGCCGACGACCTGCTCTTCAACGGCCCGTTCGAGATGACCCGCTGGGTCCACGGCGCCCATGTACGCCTGGAGAAGAACGCCTTGTACTGGGACGCTGAACGGATCCGCCTGAATGTCATCGACATGCCCTACTTGACGACTGACACTACCGCCGCTTTGAATCTCTATAAGGACGGCAAAATTGCGGTCGTCGACTACCTGACTGCCGAGCAGCTCGACGAGGTACTGCAACAACGCTGGCAACTGCTCCGCTTCGGCGACGGCAGTGTCTGGTTCGTCGTCTTTAATTTCAGTCCCGACCGGCCGACCCGCAACTGGAATCTACGCCGGGCGATGCAGCTCGTGACGGACTCGAACGAGCTCGTCAACCGCGTCATCAAACTGCCCGGATACCTGCCGGCAGAGTCGCTGTTCCCGGTCTGGCTCCAGGGTGTCGACCGGTTGTTCCGCCAGGAGTATCCGGCGCCGACCGTGACGCGGGACGTCGACGCGGCGCTCGGCCATCTCGAACTGGCCATGCAGGAGCTTGGCCTGGAGGAGCCGCCGTCGTTAGCCATCCTCGTGGACGATACCCCTGGCTCTGCCAAGCAGGCCGAATATTTCCAGAACTTGTTCGCGACAACGCTCGGCCTCGATATCAGGATCGATAAGCAGATCTTCAAACAACGCTTGGCGAAGATGCAGAGTGCCGATTTCGACATTGCACTGTACGGCTGGGGTCCGGACTTCGCCGACCCGCTGACGTTTGGCGAGCTGTTCGCGTCGTGGAATCCGAACAATAACGGCCTCTTTGCTAACGAGGAGTACGACCAGGCCGTACGTCTCGCGCAGTCCTCCCTCGATCCGCGAACCCGGATGGACGCGTTCGGCAGGCAGCAGGAGATCCTGATCGAGGAAGCCGCGATCATTACTACCTATGAGCGTGGGCGGGTCTACATCAAAGACCGGCGGCTCCAGGGCGTAGTCCGCCGCGCCGTCGGCCCGGATCCCGACTATACGAACGCCTACATCGTCGAGAACCCCTAGCTGACTACCCGATATGTACGCCTACGCACTTAAGCGTGTCATCCAGGGAGTGATCACGGTCTGGTTCATCGCCACGGCGACATTCATCGCCATGCACTCGGTGCCGGGCGACCCGCTGATAAACGAAAAGGCCGTGACCGAGGAGATCCGCAGGAATCTCGAGGAACGCTATGGGTTGGATAAGCCCGTCTTCGAGCAATACCTGATCTATATGGGAAATATGGTCAGGGGCGACTTCGGCATCTCTTTCACGCAGCAGAATCGCAGCGTCAACGACATCATCCGCGAGCACTTCCCGGTGTCGGCCACGCTCGGCATCCTCGCGGTCGTGTTCGCCGCACTAGGCGGCGTCCTCTGGGGTGCGCTGACGGCACTTTATCGTAACCGGCTACCCGACGTGATCGTCATGTTCCTGGTGATACTCGGCATCTCCGTGCCGAGTTTCGTCGTCGCCGCGCTCGGACAACTCTCGCTCGTCGGCCTGAACGGTCTAGTCGGTTTTACCGTGCTGCCGGTCGCCGGTTGGGGTTCGGTCCTACACATGCTCGTGCCCTCGCTCGTGCTCGGGCTAGGCACGATGGCGTTTCTGACGCGGCTCATGCGCTCGTCGATGCTCGAGATCATCAACGCCGATTTCGTCCGCACGGCCCATTCCAAGGGTCTGCCGGCGACTCGCGTGTTCATGAAACATCAGCTGCGTAACGCGATCCTACCGGTCATCACGGTTCTCGGCCCGGCCATCGCGGCTATCACTACCGGCGGTTTCGTCGTCGAGATCGTGTTCGCGATCCCGGGGCTTGGCCGGTTTTTCGTCCAGGCCGTCCAGCAATTAGACTACACCGTGATCATGGGGACGACCGTATTCTACGGGGCGTTTCTGGTCTCTATGGTCATCGCCGTGGATCTGATCTACGGCCTCGTCGACCCGCGAGTACGCCTAGAGTAGGCATGGCGGAATTGACACTGACAGCGGCGGACTTCGAACGCGTGTCCGTCGGACGCGAGGTCCAGACCATCTCCCGGCCGTCGTTGTCCTATTGGAGCGACGCGTGGCAGCGTCTCGCCGCCAACCGGCGCGCGTCGATCTCGCTCTATATCGTCATCGCGCTGCTGGCGTTTACGATCGCCGGACCCTCAATCTGGACCGTGGACCCGGCCGCGCAAGACCTCGATCAGCTCAGCATACCGCCCGGCGCGGACCGCCGCGCGGTGATCGTCGAACCCTACAGGCCGTGGGTCGGCATGACGGACGAAGCCCAACAGGCGCCGGCTGACCGCGTCGGGGCTACGACCGAGATCCGGCTCGCCGAAACGGCGACGACACAAGCCGTGCGGCTTATCTGGGAGGCCGTGCCCGGGGCGACGGGTTACCGAATCTATCGCAATGTCTACGATCCGGCCCCCGACGATGCCGTCGGCCTGCCGCTGGCGGAAATCTACGATCCCCGGCGCGTTCGTTACGAAGACCGCCTTAACCTGACACCGACGCGCTATTGGTATTCCGTGATCGCAACCGACGCGAGCGGCAGGGAAGTCGACGACTACACCACGCTGATCGTCGACGCGATCAGGGTCGTAACGGCGGACGAGGCGATCGCGCGCGGACTGGCCGAGCCCGGCTCGACACCGTCACTCGGCGACGAAGTTCGCGTGGCGTTTCATCCGCTCGGCACCGATTATCTCGGCCGAGACATGCTGGCGCGCCTGATGTACGGCGCACGCGTCTCGCTATTCATCGGCATCGTCGCGCCGTTTCTATTCATCTTGGCCGGCATCCTCTACGGCAGCGCAGCCGGCTTCATCGGCGGCCATGTCGATCAGGTGTTGATGCGCTTCTCGGATTTCGTCGTCGCGTTGCCGTTCCTGCTGTTCATGATCTTGTTCAAGATCGCGTTCGGCATCGGCCCGGGCGAGAGCGGCGTGCGACCGATGCTTGTCGCGCTGGTATTGCTGAGCTGGCCCGCGACCGCGCGTCTCGTGCGCGGACAAATTCTGCAGATTCGCGAGGAAGCCTATATTGGAGCGTCACAGTTGCTGGGCGCGAAGACGTATTACCTGATCCTGCGCCACATGATCCCGAACACGATCGGCGTAATCCTCGTCACGCTGACGTTCGCGGTACCCACCGTTATTTTCGTCGAGGCGTTCTTGTCGTTTATTGGCATGGGCGTCGCACCCCCTACGCCGTCCTGGGGCAGCATGTGCAACGAGGGCATCAAGACCATGCTGAGCCACCCTCATGAGCTTATTTTTCCAGCCGTCTTCATCAGCATTACCGTGCTGGCGTTCAACTTACTCGGTGATGGCCTGCGGGATGCGCTCGACGCGCGTATGAGATCACGAGAGTGACCGATCAGCCGATCCGTGACGATCCCGCGCTGCTCTCGGTAGCGGATCTACACGTCGAGTTCGATACCTTCGGCGGTACCGTCAAGGCTGTACGCGGCGTCAGCTTTAATGTACGCGCCGGCAAGACGCTCGCGATCGTCGGCGAGTCCGGCTGCGGCAAGTCTGTGTCCGTGCACAGCATCATGGGATTGATCCCGATGCCTCCCGGCCGTATTACGCAAGGTTCGGCGACGCTCGGCGGCGTCGACATTCTCGGCAGGAAGACGATCGACGGCGAGGACATCCGCGGATCGAAAATTGGGATGATCTTTCAGGACCCGATGACGTCGCTGAACCCGACTATGATCATCGGCAGTCAGATTGCCGAGACCCTGGAAGTTCATCGCGGCTATAGCCACGCCCGGGCATTCGCCCGCGCCATCGAATTATTGGAGATGGTCCGTATTCCGGATGCGGCACAGCGTGCCAAACAGTATCCATTCGAATTCTCCGGTGGCATGTTGCAACGCTCGATGATCGCGATGGCCATCGCGTGCGGGCCATCGATCCTGATCGCCGATGAGCCGACCACCGCACTGGACGTTACGATCCAAGCGCAAATCCTCGACATGATGTCCGACCTGCAGCGCGAGAACGGCATGGCGATCGTCCTCATCACGCACGACCTCGGCGTCGTCGCACGCATGGCCGACGATGTCGTCGTGATGTATGCCGGTGAGATCCTCGAGAAAGGTAGTGTCGACGACATCTACTATCGCTCTTCGCATCCATATACGTTGGGCTTGAAGGCAGCCATGCCCACTAACGACGCGGCCTCGTCGCGCCGACTCAACCCGATCGACGGCAGCCCGCCCGATCTCTTCGACCCGCCGAAAGGCTGCGGTTATTTCGCGCGCTGTCCCTATGCGATGCGCTTGTGTGAAGACCGTCGCCCGACTCGATTTACCGTGGGCCCACATCATTACGCCGACTGCTGGCTTCACCATTCGGACGCCGGGGACACGGCGGCCGAAGTCTTCCAGGAGAAGAGGCCGTCGTGACCATCCTGATAGAGACCAAGTCACTAACGAAACACTTCGACATCGGGCGGAATCGGGTCGTCCATGCTGTGGACGATGTCTCTCTACACGTCGGCGAGCGGGAGATCGTCGGCCTCGTCGGTGAGAGCGGCTCCGGCAAATCGACGTTCGGTAAGACGCTCGTCGGCCTTCACGACAAGACTGGCGGCGAAGTCCTCTATAAAGGTCGAGAACTCCCGCGAGCGTACAAGCCGGCAGACTTCCAGCGCTACGCGTCGTCGATTCAGATGATTTTTCAGGACCCGTACTCCTCGCTGAATCCCCGCATGACGGTGGGCGAGATCGTCGGCGAAGGATTACGACTGCACAGCGGGTTTACGTCGAGCCGGATCAACGAGGCGGTTGCTGAGTGGTTGCGAAAAGTCGGCCTCGAGCCGGACCACATGTCCCGCTATCCCCACGAGTTCTCGGGCGGACAGCGACAACGCATAGGGATCGCGCGCGCGCTGATCCTGGAGCCCGAGTTCGTCGTCTGCGATGAGCCGATCTCCGCGTTAGACGTCTCCGTGCAAGCCCAGGTCGTCAATCTGCTGAACGAGCTGAAGTCGTCTCTCGGGCTGACTCTGTTATTTATCGCACACGATCTGTCGATGGTGCGTTATGTATCCGACCGCATGGCCGTCATGTATTTAGGCTCCCTCGTCGAGATCGGTGACGCTAACGATGTCTTCTTTAATCCCAAGCATCCGTACACCGAATTATTGATCGGCTCTAACCCGGAACCCGATCCAGATAGCGAGCGCAAACGGCCGTCGACCGCAATCAAGGGCGAGATTCCCTCTCCGGTGAACGTCAAGCCAGGCTGCCGGTTTGCGGATCGCTGTCCGAAAGTGATGGAGGTCTGCCGGTCCCAGACGCCTGAACTCAGGTCGGTCACAGACCAGACGAGTGAGCGTCTGGTCGCATGCCATCTGTACTAGCAGCCTAAGCGCTTCGCTTGAGCTCGCGCTTTTTAAGATGGATCAGTAACAACGAGACCGCGGCCG
>JAZFPW010000158.1:0-5786 GCA_036444815.1 Gammaproteobacteria bacterium | reverse complement strand
GTGGCAAATCTGATTCGACAGGGCAAGCTGGAACAGCTCGAGAGCGTCATGCAGTCCGGTGGCGCCTTTGGAATGCAGACGATGGATGGAGCACTCCAGGCGCTTCACGATAGCAGGGCGATTTCAGGTGAGGAGGCCTACATGCAGGCCTTCGATAAGAGCAAGTTCGAAAAATTCAGAGACGCCTCCTAAGCAGCATCCCTTAGACGCCAATGGCATAATCCCGGTCGGAGCGACAGCCTCGTCGTATCGTTCTCGTGCGACTCGGCGGCCGCTCTTTCGTTTACCGTGGAGTGTCACGAGTTGGGTCAGCATCGAGATATCTTAGTCACTAGCGCCTTACCCTACGCCAACGCGCCTCTTCATATCGGGCATATCGTGGAATACACCCAGACGGACGTCTGGGCGAGATTTCAGAGAATGCGGGGCCACCGTTGCCTGTACGTCTGTGCCAGTGACGCCCACGGTACCCCAACCATGTTGCGTGCGGAGGCTGCCGGCGTAGCACCGGACGTACTGGTAGCCGAGATCGCTGCGAGCCACCAGAGGGACTTCGCTCGGTTCAGGATCAGCGTCGATAATTATCTGACGACTCATTCCGCCGAGAATGAGGAGCTGACAACGGAAATCTATCGGCGCCTGCTCGCGGCCGGGCACATCACTCGACGCACGATTCAGCAGGCGTACGACGAGCAGCAGCAGATGTTTCTGCCGGATCGCTACGTCCGCGGAGAATGCCCGGTATGCGGCACGGCTGACCAGTACGGCGATGCCTGCGAGAACTGCAGCGCGACCTACACGCCCATGGAGCTAAAGAACCCGGTCTCCGTCATCTCCGGCACGACCCCTTCCGTGAAAGAGTCGGAACACCTCTTCTTTCGGCTCGGAGACTTCGAGGAAGAGCTTCGTTCCTGGGTGCCAAAACACGTCGATGAAGCGCTCGTACACAAGCTCGATGAATGGTTCCAGGCCGGCCTGAGGGATTGGGACATCTCGAGGGACAGCCCCTACTTCGGCATCGAGATCCCGGGCGAGCCTGGCAAATTCTTCTACGTATGGTTCGATGCACCGATCGGTTACATGGCGAGTTTCCTCAGCCTCTGTCGGCGCTCGGATCTCAGTTTCGACGAGTTCTGGGGCGCGGACAGCACCACTGAGCTATACCATTTCATTGGTAAGGACATCGTCTATTTTCATACGCTGTTCTGGCCGTCTGTACTCAGCGGAGCCGGCTACCGCAAACCATCAGGCGTCTTCGTCCACGGGTTCCTGACCGTCGACGGACGAAAGATGTCAAAGTCCAGGGGCACTCTGATCATGGCCGCAACATACGCCGAGCATCTTGACCCCGATTGTCTACGCTACTACTTCGCCGCGAAGCTCGGGCCGACCGCTGACGACTTTGACTTGAGCATGGATGACTTCGTTGCGCGAGTGAATTCGGATCTGGTAGGAAAACTCGTGAATATCGGCAGCCGGTGCGCCGGTTTCGTGCATCGGCTCAACTCCGGGCGCCTGGCCGAGAAGCTGCCGGATGAGGCGCTGTTTGCCGTTTTCGCCGAGGCGGGAGACGAGATCGCCGCGGACTATGAAGCGAGAAACTACTCGCGCGCCATCAGGCGCATCATGGCGCTTGCCGATAAAGCGAATCAATACATCGATGATGAGAAGCCCTGGCTCAAAGCGAAAAACCCGGGACAGGAAGACGCGGTCGCGGGCATCGCGACGCTGGGCTTGAACCTGTTCCGTACGCTGATGATTTACCTGAAACCCGTCATACCGGGTGTGGCACAGAGGACCGAAGCCTTCTTGGCTGTCGACCCGCTGATGTGGACAGACTCGCAGATACCGCTACTGGGGCACGGCATAGCGGGCTTCGAGACCCTGCTGGAACGCGTTGACCGCGAGGAGATTGAAGCGATGATTGAAGAATCCCAGAGCTCGGACGAGAAACCGGAATAAAGGTAGCTTAACCGCCATGACCGAGCTGTTGCTTATCATTTTCGCTGCAGCATTGGTGAATAATTTCGTCCTGGTTCAGTTTCTCGGGCTCTGCCCGTTTCTCGGTGCTTCCAAACGCATGGACGGTGCGTTGGGCATGGCATTGGCAACAGGCCTGGTACTCACGCTCGCGTCAGGCCTCAGCTATCTGATCGAACACTACGTGCTCTTGCCGCTTGGCGTCGGGTACTTGCGGTTGATCTCGTTTATCCTGGTCATCGGCGCTGCGGTCCAGTTCACCGAGCTGGCTTTACGCAGAGTCTCACCGTTACTCCATCGGATTCTCGGCCTCTACATACCGTTGATCGCCAGTAATTGTGCGGTCCTCGGGGTGGCATTACTCAACTCGACACAACAACGGACGCTGCTGTCCGCGTTGTTCTTCGGCGCGGGCGCCGCGTTGGGATTCGGGATCGTGCTGACGTTGCTGAGCGGGTTGCGCGAACGACTGGAAGACGCCGATGTGCCGATGCCGTTTCGGGGCCCACCGATCGCTCTCGTCACAGCCGGTATCATGTCCCTGGCCTTCTTCGGCTTCTTCGGCTTCGCGCGCCTGTAATGATGACCGGCACTGTAGTCCTGGCCGGTCTCGCCGTGGCACTGGCGATACTGCTAATTCTTAGCAGTCACTATCTCCCGCCTGCGGCGGACCCCAGCGCCGACCGGCTGGAAGAACTCTTGCCTAGAATCCAATGTGCGCAATGCGGCTACCCCGGCTGCCGTGCTTATGCGGAGGCCATAGCCGCCGGCAACGCACCCATCAACCGCTGCCCGCCAGGGGGTGACGAAACCATACGCCGGCTTGCGAGTGTGCTGGGCCGGGAACCCGAGCCCCTGCTCGCCGGGCTGGGCGATGCAAGCCTCGATAGAGTCGCTCGCATCGACGAAGATCTCTGTATCGGCTGTAATCTCTGCGCGCGGGTCTGTCCCGTCGATGCGATCGTGGGCATCTCGACAATGATGCACACGGTCATCACGAGTCATTGCACGGGCTGCGAACTGTGCCTTCCTCCCTGCCCGGTGGACTGTATCGCATTGGAATCCCGCGATGCCTGAGCTCCAATTCCGTCATAGCCTGAGCGGCGGCCTGCGCCTGGCCGCTCGCAAACGAATGTCGACGGCAGCGCCTATCAATCGCGACCTGATGCCGGAACGGCTCGTGATCCCGATGACTCAGCAGGTCGGACCTCCGGCGACGCCGATCGTCGCGGTCGGTCAACGAGTAGTCCGCGGGCAGATCGTCGGCGACCCCGGTGAGTCGCCGTCGGCTGCAGCCCACGCCCCAAGATCAGGCGAAGTCCTGGCCCTGGAGGAGAGGCTGGTGCCCGGCGGCAACGCACTCGTCAGAGCGCAATGCATTCTACTCGCAGTCGACGACGAGCCTGCTGACGCACGGGCCAGACCGCCGGCTCGTTGGCCGGACGAGCACGCCGACCGCATTCGGGCGATACGGACCGCCGGCATCGTAGGGCTGGGCGGCGCTGCGTTTCCGACGGCCGAAAAACTCTCTGCGCCGCACGGCTGCGACACGCTCATTCTCAACGGCGCCGAATGTGAGCCGTACATCAGCTGCGATGACATGCTGATGCGTGAGCGTGCTCCGGAGATACTCAGAGGCGCACAAACGATGATGAGTCTACTGGGCGCAGACATCTGCCTGGTGGCAATCGAGCGCGATAAACCGCTGGCGCTCGCGTCCATGGCAACGGCGATTACCGAGCTCGGTGACGAACGTATCCGAACGGCAGCGGTTCCAGCTGTCTATCCCGCCGGCGGCGAGCGACAACTGGTTGAATTGCTGATCGGAGAGGAAGTCCCAAGCGGCCAACACCCGATCGCCACCGGCTGCGTCTGCCAGAACGTCGCGACCGCCTACGCATTGGACCGGCTCGTCTGCGCCGGAGAGCCCCTGACGACGAGAATCGTAACCGTCACCGGCAACGGAGTTTCGGCGCCGCAGAATCTCGAGGTGCCCATCGGCACACCGATCCGGGACTTGATTCAGCACTGCGGCGGCTACGTCGGCGATGTCGCAAGATTGATCCTCGGCGGCAACATGATGGGCTACGCGGTGTCGTCTGACGAGTTGCCGGTGACAAAAGCCACCAACTGCATCATCGCAGCACGCGCCGATGAAGTCCGGGATAGCTACGCGGAGTGGCCCTGCATTCGCTGCGGAGATTGTGCGGACGTGTGCCCCGCTCGGCTCCTGCCACAGGATCTTCTGCGGCAATCCCGAACCGGCGACTTTCGGCAGCTGGATGTCCTGGGACTAGGCGACTGCATCGAGTGCGGCTGTTGTGACGTCGTGTGTCCAAGTCAGATTCCTCTGACTGAGAATTTTCGTGATGCCAAGCAGGCTAGACGAATGCACGAGCGGAACCGGCGTCTCGCTGATACGGCGCAGGCCCGTTACGTGAACAAGCAGGAGCGCCTGCGTCTGGAAGAAGAGCAGACGGAGCAGCGGCGCACCGACTTGAAAGCGCAGGTAGCGCCGGACTCGCGGATACGACAAGAAACCGTCCAGGCGGCCATCGATCGCGTCCAGCGTCGACGCAGTGCTGACGATGAGGGACTCTAGTGGTCCAACAAGCCTATATTGATGGGTTCAGCGAGTCGTGAAGCGGTCGACCACTATGTCCTTCGCACTTAGGCCCGCTCCCCATCTGACGCCAACGACCAGCGTGCCGTTGGTCATGCGCCGGGTACTCTATGCGCTCGTCCCCGCAACGATCGTCTACACGTGGCACTTCGGCTGGGGCCTGCTGATCAACATCGTGATCGCCGTTGCTGCGGCGCTCGCGGCAGAGGCGTTGATGTTGCGAGCGAGACGGCGCCCGATCAGACCCGGTCTCGCGGATGCCACCGCAGCGGTGACGGCCGTCCTGTTGGCCTTCGCGATACCGCCGCTAGCCCCGTGGTGGCTACCGGCACTGGGCGCTGGGCTGGCAATCGTCCTGGCGAAACATCTGTACGGTGGCCTGGGATCCAATCTGTTCAATCCCGCGATGGTGGGCTACGCGATCCTGCTGATCTCCTTCCCGGTGGAGATGACCCAGTGGCTGCCGCCGGTCGGGCTCGACCCGAGTACCCCGCAACTCGGGTTCTGGGCGAATCTGAACTACGCCGTGACCGGCCACACCCCTTCGGGACTCGGCATCGACGCGCTCACCCAAGCGACACCACTCGACCAGGTCAAAGACGGCTTAGGCCAGATGCGGACGCTCGACGCTATCCAGGTCGGCCCACTGTTCGGCTCTTACGGCGGCCGAGGCTGGGAATGGATCAATGGCTGCTTCGCGCTGGGCGGGTTGTACCTGCTGTATCGCGGCGTCATCCGCTGGCACATCCCGGCCTCGCTACTTGCCGGTCTTCTCGCCTGCGCGGCGGCGTTCCATGCCGTCGACCCCAGCCGCTACTTATCTCCCGGCTTCCATCTGTTCAGCGGCGCCACGCTGTTGGGCGCTTTCTTCATCGCGACCGATCCAGTCACGGCCGCCGCGACGGATCGTGGGCGGCTTATCTTCGGCGCCGCTATCGGCGCGATCACCTATGCCATCAGGACCTGGGGCGGCTATCCAGACGGGCTCGCCTTCGCCGTGTTACTAATGAACGCGACGGTGCCGGTGTTGGATCGATATACCAGACCACGGATCTATGGCCAGTCCTAGTCGACAGACATTAAGCGCGATCGCGTCAATCTCGGCGATCGCCGTCGGCGCGGCCGTGCTCGTGACCGGGAGCTATCGGATCAGCCATCAGCGTATCGACGACAATCGTCAGGC
>JAZFPW010000157.1:0-5936 GCA_036444815.1 Gammaproteobacteria bacterium | reverse complement strand
GCTCGAAACGCTCGGCATGCCCGGGTTCGATCGCTTGCAGCTCGCGCATATCGTCAACCCGGCCTTCAACGGGGGGCGGCCGCCGAGCACCGTGGATACCAGGATTGAGAAGACTCTGTCCGTCAATCTCATGACTTGGGTAATTATTCCGGCTCTCGATTCGAGCCGTTCCACCGAGGAACGCACTGCGCGCATGCAGGCCGCTGATGAGATCGTTGCGCTTCTCTTCGCGGCACGCCGTGCATGGGTCAGCGCAGTCGCCACACGGCAATCGGTGCGTTATCTCGAGGACGTAGTAGCGGCGGTGGAGGCCGGCCGGGAGATCATGGAGAGTATGCGGCGCGTCGGTAATGCCTCGGAACTCGAGACACTCCGCGCACAGACGCTATACGCCGATGCCGTCGCGCACCTGACCACTGTGCAGGTTGCCGCTGCGATCGAGCGCGAGCGGCTGGTTCAGACGCTCGGGCTCTGGGGCATGGACGCCGAACGCGTGCAGTTTCCCGAGCGGCTGCCGGATCTCCCGCCTGCGCCGGTCGGGGCCGAGGGCCTCGAGGCGCGGGCAGTCGCGCAGCGATTCGACGTCCATGCCGGACGGCTCGAGGGCCTGGCAGGCGAGGCCGGCGTGAACGCGCGCGCCGACGTGCGGACTGCGTGGCTTGCCTATCGCGGAGCGTATGATCTCGCTCGACACACACGTGAAGCCCTCGTACCGCTCGCGAATCGCGTTTCCGAAGAACAGCTCAAGCTCTACAACGGCATGCTGGTCGGAGTGTTCGATCTTGTGGCGGACGCGACCGAGCGCATCAACGCGGTCAACGCCGCGCTCGGCACCGAACGCGATTTCTGGCTCGCCGAGATCGAGTTGCAGCGTGCCATGTCGGGTGTCGGCGTATCGGCGGTGGCAGCGCAACCGGGCGTTCAAGGCGGGTTTCGGCCAGGGGCTGCCTATCATGTCCACTAAATTACGTCTCCGATGGTCTCGCGCCGCAGCTTTCTAACGAGCGCGGCAGGCGTGGTCGTGAGCGCCGGCGCGGTTTCACGTGCCGCTCTCGCAAGCGTGCCCGAGGCGGCGCTAGCGAAGTCCGCTGCCACGCAACCGCCGCCCGCGCCGCCGACGGGACGGCCTTATCAGCCCGTCGTGACGCTAAACGGCTGGTCGCTCCCCTGGCGCATGCAGGACGGCATCAAGGAGTTTCACCTGATCGCCGAGCCGGTCGAGCGTGAGATCGCCCCAGGCATGACCGCACACCTGTGGGGGTACAACGGCCAGTCGCCCGGTCCGACTATCGAATGTGTCGAGGGCGATCGCGTGCGTATATTCGTCACCAACAAGCTGCCCGAGTTTACGACGGTCCACTGGCACGGCGTGCAGGTGCCGAATGGTGTGGATGGTGTCGCCGGCCTGACGCAACCTCCGATCCAACCGGGCGAGACCTGGGTATACGAGTTCGATATGCAGCACGCCGGCACCTTCATGTATCACCCGCATGCCGACGGTATGGTGCAATTTGCGATGGGTATGATGGGTATGATCGTCGTGCATCCGCGGGACACGGCCGTGCGAGCCGTCGACCGTGACTTCGCGTTCGTCATGAACGCCTACGATATCGAGCCAGGCAGCTACACGCCGCGCGTCAACACGATGCTCGATTTCAACCTGTGGAGCTGGAACAGCCGCGTATTCCCCGGTATCTCGCCGCTCGTCGTGCGCCAGGGTGACCGGGTCAGAATACGGATCGGCAATCTGACGATGACCAATCACCCGATCCACTTGCACGGCCATTCGTTCGAGGTCACCGGCACCGATGGTGGCTGGGTGCCGGAAACCGCGCGCTGGCCGGAGGCAACGATCGATGTCGGAGTCGGTCAGATACGCACGATCGAGTTCGTCGCCGATGCCCCCGGCGACTGGGCTTTCCATTGCCACAAGATGCATCACGTAATGAACGCAATGGGTCATGAAGTTCCTACGTCGATCGGCGTCGATTTCGAAGATGCCGCGATGAAATTGCGCCGCCTGATTCCCGAATACATGGTCATGGGCGCCCGCGGCTCCGCTGAGATGGCGGCGATGAAGATGGAGTTGCCCGAGAATACGTTACCGATGATGACGGGAGACGGGCCGCACGGGCCGATCGGAATGGGCGGCATGTTTACCGTGTTCAAGGTTCGCGCCGAGCAGCCGCGCGGCGACTATAGCGATCCGGGATGGTACGAGCCACCGCCGGGATCCAGAGCTTACCGCACCACTTGAAGCGGCCACATAAACGTGACGATCGACGTTCGCTTACTGATAACAATACTGGCCACCGCGGTGATCTCGCCGGGGGTTACGCAAGCGGCAGCGAATATTCTGTTGATCCTCGGCGACGATATGGGCGTCGAGACTCTGGCGTCTTACGGCTTGGGAGAGAACCCACCAACCACTGCAGCCCTGGATGAGATAGCTAGGGAGGGCGTGAGCTTCACGAATGTCTGGTCACAACCCTTATGTTCGCCGACGCGAGCAACGATCATGACCGGACGGTACGGCTTCAGAACGGGCATCGGTACACCACAGGGAGTTGTCAGGCCGCCCTTGCCTGATATTCCGCAAAAGCCGGCGTGGGCCTCTTATGAGACTCCACCGGCTGTCTACGGCGGCATGGGCGGTGACACAGCCGTGCCGCCTTCTCACGGCCTGCTCGCCGATGAGTACACGCTGCCGATGGCGTTCAACGCGAATGGGCATCTCGGTTACTCCACCGCGGCCATCGGCAAGTGGCACCTCGCCGATGCGGTGAACGGTTGGTTGGATCATCCGAATCTGACGGGCTTCGCTCATTTCTCTGGAGTAATGAGCGGGACTCCCGAGTCGTATTTTGCCTGGAACAAAGTGACCAATGGCGCCGCGTCGGGTGTCGTCGGCTATATGCCGGCTGACAAGGCGGACGATGCCATCGCGTGGATCAAGGAGCAGGGCGAGAATCCCTGGTTCCTGTGGCTCGCATTCAATCTGCCACACATACCGCTGCATCTCCCTCCCGAACAATATTGGCAAGACGATCATTCCGATCTGGAATCGAGCTCGATCCCCGAGGAGCGAACAGGCGACTACTACGCCGGAATGATAGAAGCGCTGGATACGCAGATCGGTAAGTTGTTGGCGGCAATGGGGCCGCAAGTTCGCGAGAACACGTACGTGATTTTCATGGGTGACAACGGAACCGCAACCGGCAACGTGAGTGCGCCATTTCAACCGAGGCGCGCGAAGAACACGATTTACCAGGGCGGCATAAACGTCCCGTTGATTGTGAGCGGACCCGGAGTGGTGCGTGGTGCAACATCGGATGCGCTGATCAACACGACAGATTTGTTCGCGACCATCATGGAGATGGCCGGCATCGATCCGGAGGACACGGTGCCAGAGGATGTCACCACGGACGCCGTCAGTTTTTTCTCAGCGCTATCGAACCCCGACGCCCAATCGGAACGCGAGTGGGTCTACGCGGACGTTTTCACCGGCGGTCTCGACGGCGTCGAGGACGCAAACTATGCCATACGCAATTCTCGGTACAAGCTTCTCAGACATCGGGGGTCGGAGGAGTTCTACGATCTGCAAGAGGATCCCTACGAGCAGAGCAACCTCCTGGCGGGCGGGTTGTCTTCACAAGAGCGCGCCGAGTATCTCGCTCTGAAGGAACGAGTTGCGACGTTACGCAGCAGCGAGTCACGACCGTAAGCCACGCCCATCAACTCGATGGACAATTCGAATAGATCCAGGGACTAATCCCGCTGATCTCTCTCCTTAATGCGCTGGCGGCGCTCATCTTCGAGCGCGTTGGCGCGCTCGGTTCCCGGCAGTAGGAGCTCGCTGCCGTCGGCGCGTATTAGACTCACCAACCACATACCTGATGAACCCGTATACGTCGGATTGCCGCTGATGGCGACTCGCTCGCCCGCGATGATGGAGTCGTCCGTCCAACCGCCCACAGTCAGGTTCAGCTTTCCAGGTAGCTCGATAGACCACTTCACGAGCTTGCCTGTGTCATCCGTTACGTCTAGCGAAATCATCGCATGCGGGTTGAAAAAGCTGAACTCCGTTACTAGCCCTTCCACCGTGACCGTAAGGCTCGCATCATAAACAGGCGAACGCGCATGATGAGCGTAGACGCCCTCGGCAGATAGCAGCATCAAGAGGCCAATAGACAGAATCGGCCGCTGCTTCATGGCCGGTCCTCCCGTCTCGAGAATTCAGTAGGAAGTTCGCATTTATCGTACGCAGAGATTTCTTGCTCCGGGGCCCAACTCCAGACTTTTTTCAGCACAACGGGTTGGCTCAAGCTCCAGGGATCATCCAAGGTCGCGCTAAGGAGCAGCCGCTCGCCGTCGTCCGAGCGACTATAGCGCTCTACAGCCGTGAGTCGATCGCTGTGCTCAGTCCCCCAAAAAGTGAGGTTCCTTCTCACGCTGGAAGTTTCTACAACTAGCGTATCTCCCTCGTAATGCCCAACAGACCACCCGAGCGTGCTGGGCACCTGGTCTTCCGGACGCTCACGGCCATCGAGATACACCGTCCGTCGTGCTTCCCATTCCCCATAGCGCATTTCAACTCTGTCGTCGTACTGGCGTATCTCCAATTGATGCGGCGAGAAAATCTCTTTCGCGAATCCCCAGGGTTCGCAACGCAGAAAGGCTGGATCGTCTGCCGGGTCTCGCGGATAGTTCTCCAACGCGGCGGCCGTTAACCGCGGGCGGAAGTATTGCTCCCTTTGGTAGCGTCCGGCAGCCTGCGTCAGCTCTGCCAGCGGGCGGTCGTCGTTGGCCGGGTCATCCAGTAATTCTTCGAGATGAGACAGGCCCGCGTCGGTGCAATACAGATAGCATTGGCTGTCCGCTATCGTGTGCGGCGGATCGCTCCACATGCCCTCGAGGTTGGGATAATCCGATTGAGCCTGCGCGAACGTCGAGATGCCAAAGAAGAGCAAGTGGATGATCACGATAGAGGCAAGACACGGCGTCCGATTCATTATCGCTCCCCCGTCATCGAGATTCGTCCTGTGCGCCAAAGAGACTTTCACCGGTCGAGAGCGTCAGCGTGCGAACGGCCGCAATCAGGCCGCCGACCCTCTCACGGGACCCGACCACCGTGACCACATGCCCAACCTGTAATGAGTTTCGGTTCCACCCACGGCGTAGCAGGTGGTTGGAGCTACCCAATTCGAAGGCCCAATTCTCGACGTCGCCATTTTCATTCTCGACGTCGAGGTAGAACCACGTGTGCGGGTTCCTCCACTCGATTTTGGTCACCGTCCCCGTCAAGTCGACAGGGTCCTCTCGGTCGAATATAGCAGCGAATGAATGATGCGCCTCGCCGGAACCGGCGGCGGCAAGAAGCCCGGCTACCGTGAGATATCTAAACAGGCCCGCTCTCATTGGTGTCTCCTCCAGTCCCTGCGCGGACAGCGACTACTCATACACGGGTTGTGCCCACTTATTGTTTTCGCAAACGGACTCTAGCAGCTCTTCCTGTGGCGCGAAGTCCCAGGTCATGTTCTTGATCCACGGTTCTGCGAAGACGCTGGGATCGTCGATCGTGAGCCGCACCGTCATGTGGCCGAAGTCGGAGCGCGTATAGCGTTCTTCGAGTCGCAGCATCTCCGTTTGAGGATAGAGGCCCAGCCACCCCCTGGTATTGAAACCGATCGTATCGACGACGAGCGTGTCCTCTTCCCACCGACCGATCGAATGCCCCAGCCAGTTCGGATTCGGGTCCGCCGCGTGCTCTCGCCCATCCAGGAAAAACTGACGAAAACCGGGGTTACCCTCAAAGAGGAACAGAATTAAATCTGGAGTTTGTACGAACTTCATGAAGCCGCTCGAGCCCGGCGGTGGGCTGGGCAGACAGCGTGCCTGTGGTTGGTCGAGAATCCGGGTTCTTCGCTCCGCGGCGA
>JAZFPW010000156.1:0-2546 GCA_036444815.1 Gammaproteobacteria bacterium | reverse complement strand
GGCAGGCGCGGGCACGACGCCGACGACGGACGGTCCGGGTGGCAACATTGGTTCGAGCAACTCGTGGCGGATGGCCGGGCAACGACCTATCGTCTGCCCAGCGGGACCGAGCTGTGGGTCAGCGCCGAACGTCTCCCGGAGCTGCGTCTGGTCGCGCCGCTTGGGGAGCAGGGAGCGCCGCTGACCGCGCTGCCGACCGAAGTGGTTGGCCCGGACGCCGCGTTAGTGGAGCTGATACGCAGCCGCCTGGAGGGTCTTGGACCCGTTTCGGCCGGCGTGCTCGCGGCGCCGCTGGAACTGACAGTCGCAGAACTCGCTCCGGCGCTGACGTGCCTGGAGGTCGAGGGCTTCGTCATGCGCGGCGTCTTTACGGCCCGAGCCGCCGATCGCGACGCGGAATCCGCAGCCGAGGAGTGGTGCGAGCGTCGCCTGCTGGCGCGCATCCATCGCTACACGCTGAAGCGGCTCAGACGCGAGATCGAGCCCGTGACGATCGCCGACTATCAGCGCTTCCTGCTCAAGTGGCAGGGGCTGGGCGCCGAGCGCCGCCGCGGTAGTGAGGCATTGGCTGCGATTCTCAGCGAGCTTCAGGGCCTGGCGCTGCCGGCCGTAGCTTGGGAGCGGGAGATCCTGCCGTCACGTCTCGTCGAGTTCGGGCCTGATCTGCTGGATCAGCTCACGAGCATGGGCTCCATCGTCTGGTTCCGGCCGCGCGCGGTCGGCGGCAAGCCACACCAGCGGACGCGGACCGTGGCCAGTTCCCCGATCGCGATCGTCTCCCGGCAGTCTATGGTCTATTGGCGAACACTGGTGGGTTCGCTTGGCGAAGACGACTTTGCGCTCTCTTCTGCCGCCGAGCGTGTCAGAGAAGCGCTGAGCGAGCAGGGGGCGCTGTTCTTCCTCGAGCTCGTCCAGGGGACCGGGCTGTTGCGCGTCCAGGTCGAGGAGGCGTTGGGCGAGCTCGTCGCGTCGGGCCTGGTCACGGCCGATTCGTTCAACGGCCTGCGGGCGCTGGTAACGCCCCCGAGTCGCCGGCGGGGGTTCCGGGGACGCGCGCGCCGGCGCGGCCCGAGTTTCGACGCGGCAGGGCGCTGGGCATTGCTTGACGTCCTGCCGCTGGATGACTCGCCCGAGGGCCGCCGCGCGGCGGTCGAACACGCCGGGCGCTCATTGTTGCGGCGCTACGGGGTTGTTTGTCGCGCGGTATTGGCGCGCGAGAACAACATGCCAAGTTGGCGTGAACTGCTGACCGTGTTCAGGCGCTTGGAAGCGCGTGGCGAGATTCGTGGGGGACGCTTCGTCGACGCGCTCGGTGGCGAGCAGTTCGCGTTGCTCGAGGCCGTGAAATCGCTGCGCGATACCCGGCGGGACGACAGCCGCGGTGACTGGGTCGTGCTCTGTGCAGCGGATCCACTCAACCTGGCCGGTGTGCTAACCCCGGGCGGCCGGGTGCCGGCCGTCCACAATCACCGCGTCGCTTATCTCGATGGCATCCCCGTCGCGAGCCTGACCGCAGGCCGGGTGGAGTGGCTCGCCGACGTCGATCGGGCCCGGCGATCGACGGCGGAGAAACTACTCAGCGCGCCCGTCACACGCAGCGGTAACGTCTGGAGGACCGGGCTAAGGCCTTAGCCCGTATGTTGCATCAGGACTCCGGCCCTGGCTTGCCCGCCTTTCGCATCCAGTGGTCGCCGCGCTCAGTCCGTTACATCCGGTTCAATGAAGCACCAGCGAACTTCGGGCGCGTGCTGCTTGATGCGAACCTCCAACGCGTTGATGCGCGCGACCGCCTCGTTCACGGTCAGGTCGGAGTCAAAACGGACCTTGGCGGCGAGCATCACATCGGGGCCGAACTGCATCGTGATGCTGTTCAGCAGCTGATCGATCGCCGGGTCGGCGGCGATGATCTCATCGATCAAGGCGACGAGTTCCGGCTCCGCGGATCGTCCGACCAGCAACGAGCGAATTCTCGACGCGACGAAAATCGAGACCGTCACGAGTACGATGCCGATGGCGATCGAGCCGAGCGCATCGAAGGTCGGCTCGCCGGTCAGGCCCGACAGCCCGAGGCAGACGAACGCCAACAGCAGGCCGACGATGGCCGCGATATCCTCCCCGAGGACCACGACCAGTTCCGCATTCCGCGTATGGATAAGCCAAGTTCTTAAGGATCTCGCGCCACGGATCTTCCCGATCTCTCGCAGGCAGCCGAGCAGACTGAACGCCTCGAGCACGATGGCGCCGGCCAACACCAGAAGCCCGATCCAGACCGCGTTCAGCGGTTCCGGATGCTGCAGCTTGTGCACGCCTTCATAGATCGAGAACAGTCCGCCGACGCTGAACAACAGCAACGCGACGACGAACGCCCAGAAATACGTGAGCTTGCCGTACCCTAGCGGGTGCTCACGATCGGCGGGCTTCAGTGCCTGGCGCATGCCGAGGAATAGCAGCACTTGATTGCCGCTGTCGGCGTAGGAATGAATCGCTTCGGCCAGCAGGCTGCCGGAGCCGGTCACAAGTGCGGCCCAGGTTTTGGCCAACGCGAT
>JAZFPW010000155.1:0-6748 GCA_036444815.1 Gammaproteobacteria bacterium | reverse complement strand
TCAGAATATTCTTCGGTGTGATCTCGCTGCCGAGCGGTTCTCCGACCTGCGTCCGGCGCCAGCGGTTCCGCAGTGCGATCGCGACCGCGCGCTTCGCCTCCATCTGGCCGACGATATGCTTGTTCAGTTCCTGGACGATTTCCCTGGGGGTCATCGACATGCTAGGGCTCACTCTTTCCGCCGAGTTCCTCGATCGTAATCTGCTGATTGGTATAGATGCAGATGTCCCCTGCGATCGCGAGCGCCTTCTCGACGATCGATCGCGCATCCAGGTCCGTATTGTCCAGTAGCGCCTGGGCAGCGGCTTGCGCGTAGGCTCCGCCGGATCCGATCGCAAGCAGATCGTGCTCGGGCTCGATCACGTCCCCGGTACCCGAGATCAGCAGAGATTGCTCGTCGTCCGCGACACAGAGCAGCGCCTCCAAACGCCTCAGCATCCGGTCCGTCCGCCAGTCCTTCGCGAGTTCGATCGCCGAACGTGTGAGATTGCCGTACTGCTCGAGCTTCTTCTCGAAATACTCGAACAGCGTCAACGCGTCCGCCGTTCCGCCCGCGAATCCGGCCAGCACCTTGCGGTCGTGCAGATAGCGGATCTTGCACGCATTGCCCTTCATGATCTTGTCGCCGAGCGTAACTTGCCCGTCGCCGCCTAATGCCACCCGGCCGTTGCGGCGTACGCAGACGATAGTCGTGCCGTGGAATTTATCCATGTCGAATCTACGCTGGTAGCTGGCCCGAGCGCCGGAGGTCAGTCGTCCCGGCGCCTCGCCCGGGGGTGCGATTGATCATATATGCGGGCGAGGTGCTGGAAATCAAGCTGTGTGTAGATCTGGGTCGTGGAGATACTGGCGTGACCCAGCAACTCCTGGACGGCCCGCAGGTCGCCGCTGGCTTCGAGCAAATGCGTCGCGAAGGAGTGCCTGAACATATGCGGGTGGATCGCGAGTCCAGCGCCATGACGCTTGGCCCACTGCTTGAGCCGTGCCTGGACGGTACGACCCGCCAGGCGGGTCCCGCGGCGAGAGACGAACACCGCATCCTCATCGACCGCCGCGATCGCTGCGCGGCGCTCGAGCCAGGCTTCGAGCGCGGCCACCGCATGCCGCCCGACGGGGACGACTCTGGTCTTGTTGCCCTTGCCCGTGATCCGAACCGTCTGATCGGCCAGGTCGAGCTCGACGAGGTCCAGCCGCACGAGCTCCGATAACCTCAACCCGGACGAGTACAACAACTCCAGCATCGCACGGTCCCGCACCGTGAGCAGGTCGTCGCCGGGCAGCGCGAGGAGGCCGGCGACCTGGTCGGCGTCCATCGTCGCCGGTAGACGTCGCGCCGGTTTCGGCGCCTGCACGCTGACAGCCGGATTGGAAGTTAGAACTTGCTCCTGTACCAGGTAGGCGAGAAATCGTCGCACGGCTGACAGCCGCCTGGAGATGCTGCGAGGACTTGACCCCTTCCTATGGCACTCGGCCGCGAATTGTCGCACCGCGTAGGAGTCGAGGTTGGCGAGTTCGATCGTGCTGCGGGCGCAGAAGTCCAAGAACGTGCCGAGGTCATGTCGATACGCGCTCAGCGTATGCGGAGAGAGCCGTCGTTCATCCTTCAAGTGCCGGAGATAGCGCTCGAGAAGATCCTCAGAGCTCATTTTCTCGGGGCCTAGCTTCCGTACCCGGACTCTGCTGACCAACCAGCGCCACGGACACGAGCTCCCCCAGTCGCGTCAGAAAATCCATCCCTTTGCCGGGGTTGAAATAATCCGGGTCGCGGCTACCGATGACCAAGAAACCCAGCTCCGCGCGTTCCCCCAACGGCACCAGAGCCGCGGAGCTGATCTCCCCCGTGTTGTCCGCGAACAGGAAGGCCTTCTGGCGACCGCGGATCAGCCCGCACCGGGGTCGAGCCGACTTCAGGAAGCTGCTGAAGGGCTTAAGTGCGGCATCGCTGCGCTCCACGATCTTGAGGAACCCCTTACCGGCTGGCGTCCCGTCATCGGGGATCGAGAACAATACGACGACCGCGCGTTCGGCCCGAAATTCCTCCCTGAGGCAGGTCTCCAGCATCTCGACTCGCGCGGCAAAACCCTTCGCCGTCATTAGCTGCATCGACAGCTCGTGAATCTTCCCCACGAGCGCATCGTTCAGTCTGGCGACGGCGACCAGATCCTTGAGTTGGAGCTCTAGTTCTTTACTGCGCTGTCTTAAGACCGTGACCTGGCGCTCGACCAGCGATATGGCGGCGCCGCCCGGTTCGTGGGCGACCTTCAAGTCCATCAACAGGCCCGCGTGCCGGTCGAAGAAGTCCGGGTGGCGCCGCAAGTATTCGGCGATATCGTCGTCGGAAAAGGTTTCCTCGAAGACGGCCTCAGTCTCTTGTCGAGTCATATTCAATCTGCCCTTCGTAGACCCAAGTCGTGGGCCCGGCTAGCCACAACGGACTCCCGGGCCCCTGCCAGCTAACCTCAAGTACGCCGCCCGGGAGACTCACATCGACCCGAGCTCCGAGGAGCCCCCAGTGGCGGCCAACGGCCACGGCAGCGGCAGCTCCGGTGCCACAGGCCAGCGTCTCCCCGACACCGCGCTCGAAGACGCGCAGGCCGATCCGTTCGGTGTCTCGAACCTCCATGAAACCGACATTCACCCCTCTGGGGAACGCGCTGTGCGCCTGGAACTCCGCTCCCAGTATACCGACCGGAGCCTCATCCACGGAATTTGCGCTGATCACGGCGTGAGGGTTACCCAGCGAGACCGCCCCGAACTCGACTTCCCGACCCCCGAGCCGCAGCTCGTAGGTCGCAGCTTCGCCTTCCACCTCAAACGGCAGGGCGGCGGGCGAAAAATCCGGCTCGCCGAAGCTCACGCTGACGTTACCGTCAGCGAGAATCCGCGCTTCGACGGCTCCGCCGGCGCTCATGAGCTTCAGCCGGTCGGCACCGCTCTCCGCGGCCAGGTATCGCGCCACACAACGAACACCGTTACCGCATTGCTCCACTTCGGTACCGTCGGCGTTGAATACCCGATACGCGCCATCCTCCGGTCCCTGGTAGTCCGCTTCGATCAGCATGAGCTGATCGAAGCCGGTTCCATGTCGCCGATCCGCCCAACGACGAACCAGCGCCTGATCGGGAAGACTGGCGCCCGACGGCCAGCGCATGACCATGAAGTCGTTGCCGGCACCGTGCATTTTTGCGAACTGAAGCTTCACGACTCGCTGAGTCTGTCAATATAGCCTTGCTGGACCACTAGCAATGACATCCCTCGAAGGTTAAGTTGATCGGCCCCCACAACGGACGCCCCCTAAAGGCTGCAGCCCCCTGCCGCAGCCGCGGATGAGATTATAGTGGATTCGATCTGGCCCAGAGCCTCTGCGAAGTTCGAAGATCTGCGCAGCTTCTTGGACGCCCTTGAGGCGCGCGGAGAACTGACGAGGATCGATGTGCCGGTCGATCCGTCGCTCGAACTCACCGAAGTCTGCCGGCGTACGCTGTCAGACGCTGGCCCGGCGCTGCTATTTACCCGCCCCACCAACAGCCAGGTGCCTATACTGGCGAATCTGTTTGGCACGGCAGGGCGCATTGCGATCGCGCTGGGCACGACAGAGTCGGAAGGGTTTCGGCCGGTCGGCCAGTTGTTGGCGACCCTGAGGGCCCCTGAGCCGCCCAAAGGCCTCGGCGACGTCTGGCAGAAGCTGCCCCTGGTCAAAGAAATCCTGAACATGGCGCCAAGCACGGCTCGCAAGGGCCCCTGTCAGGATGTGGTGCTCGAGGGAAAAGACGTCGATCTAGGCGCGTGGCCGATTCAGACTTGCTGGCCCGACGACGCCGGGCCACTGATAACCTGGGGCCTAACCACGACACGCGGCCCAATCGCCGAGCGGCAGAATCTCGGCGTCTATCGACAACAGGTGATAGACCGAAATCGCATCATCATGCGTTGGCTACCGCAGCGCGGCGGCGCGACCGATTACAGGGCTTGGGTTGAGGTTCATCCGGATCAGCCGTTCCCGGTCGCGGTGACGATTGGCGCGGATCCGGCAACCTTGTTGGCAGCGGTGACGCCGATTCCGGACACGCTGTCCGAGTACGCGTTCGCGGGGCTGCTCCGCGGCGCCCGGACCCGACTCACGACTTGCCTCGATTCCTCCCTCTCGGTCCCGGCGAACGCGGAGATCACGCTGGAGGGGCATATCCGGCCCGGTGACACGGCTGTAGAGGGGCCGTTTGGCGATCACACGGGTTATTACAACGAGACGGAGACGTTCCCGGTCATGACGGTGGACAAGATCACCCACCGCACCGATCCCATCTATCACACGACCTACACCGGGCGGCCGCCGGACGAGCCCTCCGTGCTCGGGCTCGCGCTCAACGACGTCTTCGTCCCGGTCCTGCAGACCCAGTTCCCGGAAATCGTGGATTTCTACCTGCCCAGCGAAGCCTGTTCCTACCGCGTGGCCGTCGTCAGCATCCGCAAGCAATATCCGGGGCATGCCCGGCGCATCATGTTCGGGATCTGGTCATATCTTCGGCAGTTCACGTATACGAAGCTCGTCATCGTCGTCGACGACGACATCGATGCTCGCAACTGGTCCGATGTCATCTGGGCGATCAGCACCCGCGTAGACCCCGCCCGCGACATGCAGCTCGTGGACTCGACGCCGATCGATTATCTCGATTTCGCCTCGCCGGTCGCCGGGCTCGGATCCAAGGTCGGAATCGACGCGACCAACAAATGGCCCACCGAGACGCAACGGCAGTGGGGCACGCCGATCCGTATGGACGCCGATGTCGTCAAGCGCGTCGACGAACTCTGGGGAGAACTCGGGCTTGATTGAGCACCGACCTACGGCGTAGCGGCAGGAACGTGGGTGATTGGACATTTGTGATGATGCTGGCTACTTTACAAGCTCATGCCGGCTAACCACCTGGTAAAGAATATTAAGAACTAGCAGGTTGTTGAAAAAGACTTAGCGAGCGTAAGACGAGGCAAGAATCGGCGCAGAAGGTCCGTGTACACGCCAGTACACGAGCAGATCGAGTCGACTCTTAACGCCGTATCGTGCCGTCTGAATCTTCTTCAACAGCCTGTTAGCCCCGACTAGCCCGGGAGAACTTATGCGACACATCCTGATCGTCAATGCCAAGGGCGGGTGCGGTAAGAGCACGCTAGCGACCAATCTGGCCGCGTATTACGCATCCGAAGGTTATGCGACCGTCCTGGCCGATTACGATCCCCAGGCTTCGGCGCTCAGCTGGCTGGACGAGCGTCCCGAGACGGCCGCGCCGATCACGGGTCTTGCCAGCTACGATGAGGGGCTGACGCGTCTGCCGCGAAATGCCGACTTCGTGATCATGGATGCGCCGGCGCGCTCCCATGGCACGGAGTTAACCGAACTCGTCAGGCATGCCGAGACGATACTCGTACCCGTGCTGCCATCCCCGATCGATATTAAATCGGCGGGCGAGTTCATTACGGAACTGTTAAGCCGAGGCAAAGTTTCGACCAAGCAGGCCAAGGTCGGTCTGGTCGCGAATCGCATCATGGAAAATACGCTGATCTTCGACGAGCTCGAAGAGTGTCTCGAGAAGCTCAGGGTGCCCTACTTAGCGGCGCTGCGAGAGGCGCAGAACTATATCAGAGCGTACCAGCGCGGCCTCGGTATCCATGAACTGCCGCCCTATCTCGCCTGGCCAGACTGGGAGCAATGGGAGCCGATCATCGAGTGGCTCGACTCTCGGCGGTCTCGCCCTCGTTAGAAGCTTCAGCCGCAGAATCCGCCATCGGTTCCTCAGCGCGCGGCGCGTCCAACGCCGGCAGTTCATTAACGGCGGCCGTGACCAGGGCCAGGCCGGAACGGAAAGCCAGCGCCGCGTTCTCGTCCTCGCCGAATTGCTTCAGAAGTCGGCCATACAACGCGTAGGCATCCGTTCGCGGGACCATCGCCAAACTGGACTCCAGGTAGCTGCGCGCCTTGCCCCACAATTCCTCTGCCATACACAGCCGCGCGGCCGTTAGAAGCAGCGCCCCGTCCTCGGGATGGGCCTTGAGCCATTGCTCGGCACGCTTTAACTGTTTGGCCGGATCTTTCGTGTCGACCCGGCCATACGCGATGACGAGATCCTCGTCCCAGCCCTTCTTCAGAGCGCTCCGGATTTCCCGCTCCGCCTGATCACCGCGCCCGAGAGTACTCAGGGCTGTGGCATGCAGAGCGATCAACCGGGGCGCTTCGCGAATCTCCGCGGGCAATCGCGACCACAGCGCCTCCAGGTCCTCGAAGGTCAGATCGGTACGAGCGGTGTAGACGGCGAGCGCCTCGGCTGTGAGTTGCAGGTGTTCACCAGACTCGAGCTTCGCCGCACCCAGTCTCGACAGTATTCCGATCAACTGATCCCAGTCCTGCAACGCCCGGTGCGTCTTCGCGAGTAGCGCGAGCGCGACGGGATGGTCAGGATGCGTCTCCTCGATACGATTCAATGTGGCCAGTGCGCGTTCGTATTCGGCGTGCTCGAGTTGGAGTTCCGCCTGGGTCAACAGCACGGCGGTCTCAGCACCCGGCAGTTCCTCGTACGCCAACTTCAACCAGTCATCGCGCCGCTCGTTGAACCCTTGCAACTGCGCCGCGCGCGCGGCCATCAGATAGTTAATCAGTGGCGCGTCGGTGCCCTTCAGGCCTTGTGTCAACAGCCGCTCGCCTTTCGACCAGTTGCCCTCGGCAATGTGGATCAGGCCTCGAGTCAGTTTGACTCCGGCGC
>JAZFPW010000154.1:0-3790 GCA_036444815.1 Gammaproteobacteria bacterium | reverse complement strand
GATAATCGCTGTGGGTCGTGTTGCACAGACGTTGACTGTATTTCACTACCCCACTCTTAAAATTCTCCTTTGAGACGACGAGATGTTTGGTTCCCAGGTCGCGGGCGGTATGCTCCACCACGCCTTGGTCGAGGGAAATGACGGGGTTGCGTCCAGACTTCTGATTGCAGGCGTTGGTCAGAGCATTAAGCGTCAGTGGATACTGATCCGGCGTAACGACGGATTTCTCCATCAGACAGCCAATGATGCGGGCTTCGTTAGCAGTTAAGCTCGGCAGCATGGACGGGTCCTCGTCGCAGTTAATGGCTCGGGCCTATCTCGGTGGCCATTCCGCGTACTGCAGAATACCTTCCGCGATTACTCAAGAAGCAGGCATTCAGCATACCTTGGATTAGGGTTGCATATTAACTGTTAACCAACGGCTGCTTTCGGCCATAAGCGGACATTCGTTAACAGTTAATCCCAAGAACCAATCCTAACCCTATTCCCGTCCGGGGACCTGGAGCACCTGCCAACGGTCTGATGGTAAATAGAGCCTGATTTCCTGGCCAGGGACAAGCTCCCGCGTGGGCCGCGGTTTGCCGCTGATCATTGCACGGAAACCACGCGACGGATTGAAGTCCTGCCTGATTCTCGAACCGTCGCTCGCTTTAAGGTCAAGCACCATCGAGCCATCGGCTCTGACTCGTACAACATCGGCCACCAACCGGACGTAGAGCTTGCCATCTCGTTCCACGACTGAATGGCAACTCTGCGCAACACTCGGGAATTCATTGGTGGCGCTTGAGTTGAACTCGATGTCATCACAGCTGAAATCCTGCGCCAGGGCCGCCGGTGAAGCCGCGAGCAATGCGAGAAACACAGGCGCAAACGCGAATCTAGAGATTTCGCTCATGAGTCTGACCGAGGTCGATCTTCTTCAATTCTAGTCCCCCTGATATGCGACTACGTCAATTTTAACTGTTAACCAGCGGAAGCTTAGAATAGGGACGATATAGGAGTGTGTCGATGAAAGCCATGATCCTCAAGGCGATTGACTCGATGCAGGAAAACCCGGAGCCGCTCCAGCTCGTCGAGATCCCTCGACCGGAGCCCGGCCCGCGGGAAGTCCTCATACGAGTCTCGGCTTGCGGCGTCTGTCATACTGAGATCGACGAGATCGAGGGCAGAACGCCGCCGCCGTGCCTGCCCGTCGTCCTCGGTCACGAGGTCGTCGGAGTCGTTGCAGCGGCTGGATCGAAGGTATCGCGACATCGTCAAGACGATCGCGTCGGCGTCGGCTGGATCTATCACTCCTCCGGCACCGCCGATGAAAACCTGAGTCAGGCATTCCGGGCGACGGGCCGAGACGCAAATGGCGGATACGCTGAGTACATGGTCGTCCATGAGAATTACGCTTATCCGATTCCCGACTGCTTCACGGACGCAGAAGCGGCACCGCTGCTATGTGCAGGTGGCGTGGGTTATCGTGCGCTGCGCCTTACGGGAATTCAGAATGGGCAAGTGCTCGGCCTGACCGGCTTCGGCGGGTCGGGACATCTCGTTCTGCAGCTTGCGAAGCATCTATATCCGGACACTCCAATCTTCGTATTTGCGCGAAGTTTCAAAGAACGTGATTTCGCGATGGAACTCGGCGCCACCTGGAGCGGCGATACGGAGGCCGAACCGCCGGAGCCCGTCAACGCAATCATCGACACGACGCCAGCGTGGCGGCCGGTACTCGCCGCAATGCGCAATCTCCGGCCCGGAGGACGACTCGTCATCAATGCCATTCGTAAAGAAGACGCTGACAAGCCGCTCATGGCAGACATCGACTACGCTGCCCACCTCTGGCAGGAGAAAGAGCTCAAGACCGTAGCGAACGTCACGCGAAATGACATTGAAGAGTTCCTCGGAATCGCAGCCGAGATTGGCCTGCAACCGGAAGTACAGATGTACCGGCTGGAACAAGCCAACGACGCATTACGCGACCTTCGTGCCGGGCATGTTCGCGGCGCCAAGGTACTGCAGATCAATGAGCCCGTAGACTAGATAGGACAGGAATCTCCCCAAATCTGGCTGGAAATATGCATATTAGCCAGGGTCTGAATGTCTGCTTTCGGCCATAAGCGGACATTAACGGCCGCTATTCGAGAGGACGGACCAATCACTCGACAGACTTAGGTGAAGCGACCAAGACGCCGGGTAAGCCGTTCAGCTTTTCGGCGTGAGCTTGAGCAGACGTCCCATGCTGCCCTCCTCCTCGTCCTCGAGCACCCAGATAGCGCCGTCTGGCCCCTCGAAGACGCCGCGGATCCGAGCACGCATGTCGTAGCGCTCGACTTCGCGCGCAGCGTCGCCGTTGAGCTCGATACGCACGATCGCCTGGGAGGACAATCCCGCGACGAATGCGTTGCCGCGCCAGCCCGGGAACAGGCTGCCGCGATAGACCATGAGGTTGCCCGGCGACAAGACCGGCGTCCACCAGATCGCCGGCCTCTGGAATTCCGGACGCGTGTCGTGGTCGGGAATCTCACGGCCATCGTAGTGGTCGCCGTTTGAGACGACCGGATAACCGTAGTTGGTGGCGCGCTCGACGCGATTCAACTCGTCACCGCCTTCCGGTCCCATTTCCATGACCCAGAGCCCGCCGTCGAGATCGAAGGCGAGCCCGAGCGGATTGCGGTGGCCCAACGACCAGATCTGCCCATACACGCCGATGTCATCGACGAACGGGTCTTCGCCGATGAAGTCGACGAAGGGGTTGTCGTCGGGAATCGATCCATCGTCGTGCAGGCGCAGGATCTTGCCCATATTCGATTGCATGTCCTGAGACGGCGTGAACTTCTGCCGGTCGCCCGACGAGATCCACAGATAACCCTCGTCGTCGAACTTCAATCGGTGGCCATAGTGGCCGAAACCGACGACCTTGGGGTATTGGCGCCAGATGACTTCCACGCCCGACAGGTATCCGGCGCCATCGGCCTCGCTTAGCACCGCCCGCGCAACGGCCGCGCCGCGGGTATCGCCAAGGCCGCTCTCGGCGTAGCTCAAGTAGATGATGCCGTTGTCGCTGTAATCCGGATGCAGGGCAACATCGCCGAGGCCACCCTGGCCCCCGTAGGCAATATCCGGTACGCCGTCGATCGCATCGGACCTCTGTCCCTCGCGGGTGACGATGAACAGATTACCCTTCTTTTCCGTCACGAGCATGCGCCCGTCCGGCAGGAAAGCAAGCGCCCAAGGCTCATCGAAAGACGTCACGGGTTCTACGTCAAACGGCAAATCCGATTGCGCCTGCAGGCAGGCGGCGGCGAACAGGTTCAGCGTCGTTGCTAGGAGTAGTTTTCTCATTTGAAAGCCTTGGCTTTGTTGCGGAGTAGCTATGCGGGCAGGATAAACAGAAACGGTGGTGCTCTCAATTTCGAGGAGCGCCGCAAACGGGTCATTCGGCGTCGACAACTGCGGAGACGCGTTCGTATTTATCGCCTCTCGATTCTGATCATCTGACATCTATGAACCTCTTGGAACTGTGCAATTTAACTGTCAACGAACGGCTGCTTTCGGCCATAAGCGGACATTCAACCGATTCCGATTGGTGCTGTTTTTCTGTCCTTCGCAACCTCTCGCAATCTTACCTCTGCACGCCAAGGGAATCAGTGGTCTGAAGGGCCGCGTGCAAGTCACATGACGTTCTCACGTTCCGGCCGCCGAGTTCGTTAACTTGTCAGTACCCATCGTTACTCGTCAGCCGACACCGCCGCGAAGACATCAACTTCCAGTAACTGACACGGCTCGGACAAGGCGCCGA
>JAZFPW010000153.1:0-5931 GCA_036444815.1 Gammaproteobacteria bacterium | reverse complement strand
AAACGGGAAAGTGCAGGTCCTCGAGCTGAGCATCAAGAACCGCGTGGACGAGATCGCCCGGGTTAACCAATCGTTCAACGCATTTGCGGATCGGCACGGCGTCACGTCCGGTACTCGTCGTGCGATGGACCTTGTGTTCGATGACCTGCTCAACAACATCGTGTCATACGCTTACCACGACGACGACGAGCACACCATCGATGTTCGGGTGGAGCTGTCCGCAGATCGGCTCGCGGTCACGATCACTGACGACGGGATTCCGTTCGATCCGTTCGCAAGCGCCGCCCCCGACACGGCTCTCTCGCTCGAAGAGCGCCCGATCGGCGGTTTGGGCATTTACCTGGTGCGCAACCTGATGGACGAGGTCTCCTACAGCCGTCGCACGGACAAGAACGTGGTCATCCTCGTGAAGCACCTTAGTGCGGGCGCAGGAAAGCGGGTCTGAAGACGCCACGGACTTGCTCTTTCAATGACTTTATGATGTCTGCACGGGTGCGACGATGCTCGTGATATTTCAAATGTCCTCAAGGTCGAGGAGTGAGGGGTGCCGAAGGGGTCGTTTCACTTGCGTCTGGTTTGTCAACGGGGAAAGGTCGGCTAACATTGAGCTCGCTGTTCGAAATAACGATTGCGGTGGTTGGTACGCAGTGACCGTGCGAGGATGATTGGAATGACGCTCACTCCTTTGGAGAAGAGTTGCGTGGAGAGCTATAGGAAGGGGGAGGCGTTCAGGGTTGCCAGGGCCGATGTCGATAGCGAGTTGTCGTGGGTTGACTTTGGTTTGCGCCTTTTGCTGGAGACGGGGGCGGTGGTGCGCGACATGCGTCTCCTGCCGATGGCCGGGACGGCTCATTTCAAGTCGGATGGCTCCCCGTACACGGACCAGGAGCGGCGGATCGAGGCCCATATCACGGAACGGCTGGCTCAGTTCTGCCCCGAAGCGGCGTTCGTGGGCGAAGAAAGCGGCGGCACGCTACCAGCGCGCGGCTATGTTCTCGCAGTTGATCCGGTGGACGGGACCTGGGCACTGGTCAACCGAACCGAGACCTGCACCACCACGTTTGCATTTTTCAAAGACGCCGAGGTGTTTCTCGGGATGATCCAGAATCCGGTGACCGGGGAGCTGGCTTACGCTGGCCGGAAAACTGGTGCGCGACTCGTACAACTCTCGCTGTTTGGTGAGGAGGACAGGGCCTGCTCGCTGCCCTGCGATCGTGCTCGACCGGGGGGTGTTCTGGTCAATCTGCAGCCTCAACGGGATGCCGCTTCGGTGGCTGACGACCTCTTCGCTGCCTGGCGCGACGGTGGTATTCAGATGATGAAGCTGATGGGAGGTTCCCCGTCGTGGTCATTGCTCGAGGCAGCCAAGGGGCGTTTCGTCTACGTCAATCTCTGGACCACGAAGCCCTCTGACCCCTTCGATCTCGCGGCCGGTGTGCTGCTGGTTCGCGGCGCGGGCGGCGACGTGAGCGACCTGGATGGCAATCCCATCGATCCGGCGGCTCACAGCGGTCCATTCGTCGCCGCTATCGATGAACGAGAGCGTGAGTACGTCACGAATCTCGTCAGACGAGCCTTGGGCTGACATGATTCACGGGAATAGCGTCGCATACTGGTAAGTCCTATGGAAACCGTATTGGATCTCTTGATAATGGTGGGCTCCGATTTTCTCGAGGCGGTCAAGAAGGTACTCGGCGTCGCGGCTGTCGGCTTCCTGGTGCTCTTCGTCGCCGAGAGGACTCTCATTAAACGCCACATCATCAGTGACATTCTGCCGATGTGGTCGATGCTTATAGCCTATTTCCTCACCATGAGGGGTCGTCTTGGCGAGATCGAACGAGTCAGCACCGATGCGCTGGTGCGTCTCGGTGTTCCCCTTGGTGATGCAGGCGACGGCAAAGAGCACCAATTCTCTCCCGAAATGTGGATGGGCTCGGCCCCGGGCTCGACCCGTTACGAGCTCAAACGCGCCCTGCAGGAGAGCCGGCTATCGTCGGACGAGCAACGCGATCTGTTCGCACCTCTCACCTCGGCGCTGCTGAAGCTGAAGAATGACGCGGAGCTGTTTCGCAGCTACTCGAATCACCTGTTGGAGAAGATGATGAGTCTGTGGTCGGAGAAGCTCCACCTCTTCAACGCGGTCGGTGGGGGAGTCGAGAGTGTGTACGTCGTCTCCAAGGAAGCGGAGGCCCTGGACTTCTACGTCGCCCGGCATCTCGACATACTCCTGCTTTATATGGAGAGCTATAACGCCGGCGATCGCGAGAACATCGTCTGTGAGAATATTGCCAACTACTGGCCCTACTTCCTCGGTCAACCCGACAGACTGCTGGCGACGGCACGCGACGATTTCGTGCGTGAGCATCTCGGTGAAAAAGAGCGCAAGACCCTGACCTTGAGAGGACGAGTAGAATTCATTGGCGAGACGCTGGCCGAGGCCAAGGAGGAGATCGGGCACAAGGTGAACGGAACCCTGCCGGACGTGCACGTCGGTACCATTTGGGGACGATAATGGTTATCGATCCGTGTTACGGCCTGTCGTAGCGAATTGAAATCATGGAACCGAGCGTCTTCATCGCCATTCTGATCTGGATCGGTAAGTTCGTCTATAAAGGCGTGGTCATCGTCATCGCGGTGGCGGTGATTGCCACTGTAGTGCTTTTCGTCGCCGAGAGGACCCAGGTCAGGCGTCACATCGTCAGCGATATACTGCCCATGTGGTCGATGCTCATGGCGTATTTTCTGACCATGAAAGGCCGACTAACCGAGATTGAGCAAACCAGTGCCAAAGTGCTCACACATCTCGGGGTCGTTTCAGAAAGTGCGGATGCCGTTGCCGAGCGGCCCTTCTCGCCCGATGTGTGGAAAGGATCGGCCCCGGGTTCTACCCGCTACGAGCTCAAGCGCGCCTTACAGGAAAGCCGGCTCTCTTCGGATGAGCTCCGTAGCCTGTTCGCGCCGGTTGCATCGGCGCTGCTGAAGCTCAAGAACGACGCAGAGCTTTTTCGCGCTTATTCGAACCACCTGTCGGAGCGCATGGAGAGCCTCTGGTCAGAGAAGCTGCAGCTCATTCACGCTGCGGGCAGCGGTCTTAAGAGTGTGTACGAGGTCTCCAAGGAGGCGCAGGCGCTTCACTTCTACGTCAGCCGTCACCTGGAAATTCTGCGGCGATACCTGCGACAGTATATCGAGGGAGCGCGGGACGAGGTGACCTGCGAGAACCTAGCGAACTACTGGCCTTACTTCCTCGGGCAGCCGGACAGGTTGCTGGTAACTGCCCGTGAAGATTTCCTGCGGGGGCATCTGGGTGAGAAAGAGCGCAAGACATTGACTCTGAAAGGGCGCATCGACTTCATCGAGGAAGCGCTGGCCGAGGCCAGGGAGGAAATCGGCCACAAAATCAAGAGAGAACTTCCTCGCATCGAAGTGGACACGATCTGGGGGCATTGATCGCCTCCCGGATCGAACGCTATGCCCGCTCGGCTATCCGGTTCCCGGATTGGTGTTTACCCTGGTGTTTCTTCGGGCGCGGCCAACGCGGAACCCTCACGACACCGCGAAGCTATGGCTGGCCCGGAGGCTGAAGTGTATACGAGGATCATCATCGCTGACGGCCTTACTAATGAGTTCCTGAGTCCCGAAGTACAATTTCGCAACCGCCCGGTGAACGTCGGAGTCCATGAAATTGCGCGGCTGATGGGCTCGGGTACGCAGTTCGGAGCAGGTTCGCTTCCTACCTTTTTAAACCAGGTCCTCGCAAGCCGAAGTCCACCGGCCAATACTGCGCTGCTCGTCTTCCGAGACCTGGATGAAGAAGCGAGCGCCGATGGCTTCGACGCGGGAAGTGCCGACTTCGTCGAGCCGTTTCATGATTGCGTAAGACGCGCACAGGTCATCCCCTGTGCCCGTGGTGGGGTTCCCTTCGAGAGCCTCTGCCGCGCCATCGAGCAACTGACGGGCATCGAGCGAGTGTCCAAGCCAAAGGGCGGCCACAGGATTCGGTTCCTTCTGGTTGGGTGCCACACGGACAAGAGAATCTTCATCGCCGCAACGTTTCTCCGTGATGTCCTGGGCTTCGAGAACGTCGCCGTCTGCTCTCATCTGGTGGGAAGCCCCATCAGAGAAGCCCATCTCGCGTCGCTGATGCATGGCTTTCCGAGCAGCGGTGTCCGGGTTTTTCTCGATCTGGGCCAGGCTGCAAAATTCGTGGGATTCGACTCGTCGGCATTTTCCACCTTCGAGTGCCATCCCTGTCGAATTACCCCAACGGAAGCGCGCCGTGCGTTGGGTGCAGAGCGGCGTACCATCATAGAGTTCCTCTGCATGCACTGGACGAAGGCCGAGCTGAAGCCGCTGCAGGGCGGCTACACCGGCAGCCTGCTGTTTCTCGCTAACGGCTGGAAAGGCCCATCGCGAACGGAGCCAATGGTGCTCAAGGTCGACCGCTACTCGCAGATGCGGCGTGAAATCGAGGGCTATCAGGAGGTCAAGGATTTGTTCGGAAAGAATGTGCCGACGTTTACGTATCCGGTCACCTTGGGAGAATCCACCGGGGTCGGGATGGAGCTGGCCGCAATGGAGGGACGTCCGGAGACGCTTCAAGACAGCTTCGAGGCGGCGGAGGGAGATGAAAGCACCAGCCGGTTCATGCGCCGGCTGGGAAAGGCCCTCGACCTGGTGGCAGGCAAGCTCTATCGCAATACCCGCACCTCTTCCTGGGTGGTCCCCTACCGCCGGTTCGAACTACACACTCAACAGCAGCTCGACTGGCTGCGAGCGAACGTTAGCTATGTCGTCGAGTACGCTGATCAAGCGAAGGCATCGGAGATGCCCATGCCGGTGGAGGGAATCGAGAACATGCTCCGACTGATAGCCGCCAACGAGGATGGCGTCGAGAGCGAAGTCTGCCTCGCCCACGGCGACCTCAACCTGAAGAACGTGATTTGCGACGAAGGGGACAATATCTGGTTTATCGACTGGACCCATAGCGACCTGTACCCGGTGGAGATGGACTTCGCAAAGATCGAGAACGACGTTAAGTTCGTCATGAGCAAGCAGTTCGAAGTCGACGATCTCCCGCGTCTGAGGCGATTCGAGGAGTACCTGCTGGCCAATCGGGAACCGGCCGAGGCCAATCGGCTTCCCAAGGCGCTGACGTTCGTCAAATGGGATCTGCGCTTTCGCAAGATACTCGATACAGTCCGGCGAATCCGGCAGACCTGTTTTTCTCTGAAGAACGAAAAGGACGATTGGCTCACGTATCGAGTCGCATTGTTGAAGTACGCCTTGCACACCCTCAGCTTCGACGAGCGCCGCGAGCTCGGTGAGTGCGGCGTGACACAGCTGCTGCACGCATTGTTTTCGGTCGAGGGACTGGTTTTTATCCTGGTTGCGGATGACTTTCATCTCAAGATACGAGGTCAAAAGCCGAGCTCGTATCCGGCGAGATTGAGAGTGCTCATCGACGAGGCGCCCTGGCGCATCGTGTGCCCGAGCTATCAGCCGCCTTATTACGTCGACACTACCGTTTTGCGGAGCGACAGCTCGAAAAAGCGGGGAGGCTGGGCGGACCCCGAGGACTTCTCTGAAGTTGCATGCCGGGATTCCTTATTAAAGGAAGCCACGCATCGAGATGACGAAGGCCGTCCGCTTAATCCGCGCGGCCGCACGGGAATCGCCGGGCGCGGGCTGCTCGGGCTCTGGGGAGCGAATCACATGGTCGGGGCGGTGGTAACCCGCATCAATCGGGAGACTGCGGCCCTGGAGGTGCTCCTCGGAAAGATCCAGGAGACCGATGCCGTCTCGTTACCGAGGGACTTCGTATCTCGAGGCGAGACCACGGAGGCGGCACTCCTTCGCACGCTCGAAATGTCTGCCGGATTCAGACCGAAGAATACAGGGGAGATAATCTCCGAGGGATATAGCTATGAC
>JAZFPW010000152.1:0-2809 GCA_036444815.1 Gammaproteobacteria bacterium | reverse complement strand
TGCTGTCGACGTTGAGATCCGTATCCGCGCCGGCCAGTATATCGGAACCGACGATTTGTTCAGCAGGGACTTCCGCCGTCTCGTCATCCCCCAGCGCCGACACCAGATCGTCTAGGTCCAGAGCGACGCCGGTAGCCGTATCGGAGGATGACAGGATGTCGGCAGCGACTACTTCGGCATCTTCAATGTCGGACAAATCCGGCAGGTCGTCGGCATCCAGGCCCAGATCATCCAGAGCGATCTCGGTCGCGTCCTCCCCGGCACCACCGAGGGCAGCGTCCAGCGCGGACGAGTCACCCGGAAGGGTGTCTTCCAGATCGAGGCTGGCGTCATCGTCGAACGACTTCGGCACGTCAAGCGTCGGTGATTCCTGAGACGCGGCCAGGATGTCCGCATCCAGATCCGGCGTACTCCCGTCGTCTCTCACTTCCGGAATTTCGAACATCGCCGTCTCTAGACCGGCCAGCGTCTGATCGCCGAGTCCCAACCCCTCCTCCTCGGCAGCTTCATCAGTATCGCCCGACTCAAGGGCGAGGTCGACGGACGAGGCAGCGCCAATATCAAATGCCATATCGAGAGAGGGAGAGTCGCCCGCCTCTAGAGCGACGTCGACGCCCCCGGCAGCTGCGGTCGCCCCCGAGAACAACGAATCGTCGGGGCAAATCTGTTTACCCATGATGACGACTTTGTCCCACTCGGAGTCGGGGCCGGAGCCGATCTCCGCTCGCAGCGATTTTGCCGTGTCCAGGAAAGAGTCCTTGTTACCCCAGACGAAGAAGACCTCCAGAAGTTTCAGCTTCAGATCTCGGCGACCGGGCTCGGCGTCCAACGCCTTCTCGACCAACTCAGCCGCCTGGTCATAGAGGCCATAGGCCATGTGAAAGTCCGCTTCAGCGATCGCATCCGCTTGTTCCAGGTTGATCAGGGTCTGGCTGGAGATCGTGTCATCGAACGACGGTTGCTCCGACTCGGGTTTGCCGATCGTCACCGTTCTTGAAATCGACGGTGAGTCGCCGACCTCCGGTTCCGGTTCGGGTTCGGGTTCCGGTTCCGGTTCCGGCCCTAGCATCGGCTCCGGCTCTAGCATCGGCTCCGGCTCTAGCATTGGCTCTAGCATTGGCTCGGGTTCAAGGTCTGATACCGATCCTAGCTCCGGCAGAGGCTGGGGAGCTGCTGGTTCGGCCGGCTGCTCCGAAACGATGTAGTCCCCCTGATCGCTATCGAGCGGTTGACTTTGGGGCCCGGTCGCCGCAAGCGTATCGTCGTCGTCATCAAGGTCCGCCTCCCAGTGGCCCGTCTGATCACCGGTATCCGGTTGACGACGGCGCAAGTACAGCACCGCTGTTCCGACCAACGCGACCACGCCCAGACCGATTAACAGGATCGGGCCGGTCAACCAACCTACACTTTGTGTCAACCCGCCGAGGCGATCAGTCAACCCACCGAGACCTTCTGTCAACCCACCGAAGGTTTCCGCTAGCCAACCTCGAGCTTGCGTCCACCAACCGAGAGCTCGGGAGGTCCAAGAGGGCTGACTCTGAGTCGTGACGACCCGGGTAGCGGCTGCAGGCGGCGCGACGACCTCGGGCGTGACTATCGCCGGTGTCGTCTCCGCCAGCGGCTCTGCCTCGTCGGCGAACAGCCGCTCAGATTCAAGATCCACACCGGCCGCGGTCGGTGGCTCAGGCTCGAGGCCGGCATCGGTTATCCGCCCGGCCATCCGAGCCTCGGCGTCCTGGGCCGCCATGAGCTGTGACTGCAGGTCCTGTAGCTGCTGATCCTTGATCTCGAGCAGCCGCCGATTGTAGTCCAGCTCGTCGCGGACCATATTGAGCTCGCCTTCTAGCTCGACAATTTCCGCAGTTGCGGTAGCAGCGCCGGTTCCGGCGGCGATCCCGGCGTTAGCAGCGCTAGCGCTGGGCGCGGGCACGGTGTCCTCAACGCTCGCGGGCGTCACCAGTCGAAGGCGCGCCGGCTGGTCGGCGGCGCCGCCCTGCCACAGCGCGGCCTGTCGCAGCACTTCCTGAGTCGCGTCGCCGGCAGTGGTCGCATCCAATTCGGCCAGCTGCGGAATACGCAGCGTCACGCCTTGATGCAGCGTGTTCATATTGCCGCCGAAGGCCTGAAGGTTGGTGCGATAAATGGCCACGATCATCTGGTTCATCGTGATACCCGCGGGCCGATATCGATCGGCGATGGACCACAGCGTCTCGGCAGGCTTAACCGGCCCGTAGGTACCGACCATTGACGCTGGCGCCTCGGTTCGAGCGGGCGGCTTGAGCGTCTGCAGCGGTGGCGTCGCCTGAACACTCAGCGGCGTCGCTTGAACGCTCGGCGGCGTTTCTCGAACGGTCGGCTGCGCTACGCGCTCGGGCGCCGGGCGATCGATAGCGGCCGCCGGCTGGGTTGCGTCGGGTGCGCCGATTTCGACGGGTTCTATATTCTGCGCGGCCTCCGGCACGGGCAGGATGACCGGTGGATCCAGCAGGACCGTGTATTCGCGCAGTAACCGTCCTCGCGACCAGGCCACCTCGACCAACACCGTGACGAAGGGCTCGGAGATGACTTGCCGTGAGGTCATCAGGATGACAGAACGCCCGAGGTTGTTGGTGCCGACCTGAAAGTTTATTCCGCCGACATAGGCGGGGCGCTCCAGGCCGTAGCGCCCGAAGGTCTCTTCGTTCGCCAGGCTCACGCGCAGATTGCTGAGCTCCTCGGGCGTCGCGGATACGAGCTCGATCTCCGCTTCGAGCCGCTGATTCAGCGCGGACCTGAGGGTGATGTCGCCCAGCCCTAGTGCCCATGCCCC